>JAFMSC010000002.1 GCA_017353825.1 Hyphomicrobiaceae bacterium
CCTCGAGCGAAGGCCCGCAGCCCTGTCGTCTGGCAGGAGTTCAATCGAACGCGCCACCGATCTGCGCGTGTCCGCGTTCACACCGTTGGGTTTGGACCAATTTTAAGTTGGCGCTGACAGAAGGGCCTCTTCCGGCGCGTTCTCGACATTCTCGTCGAATCCCGCCGGCGCAAAGTAGATCCGGAAATCGAGGACCATCGAGGCTGGATGGGCGAGGACCAATGAGGAAATCGATTGGGGTGAACTAACGGAAGGCTTGATCCATGACTATTCGTCTGTGTGCACAAGGCGACATCCTGATCGAGCGGGTCGAGGATGCCGCGGCCTACGGGCAAGTTTTCAATCCGTCCATCAAGGACCCGTTGTCATCGCCGAAGGCGAGGCGACGGGACATCATCACCGGCTGCTGGGCTCGGTTACGACGTATCGCGACGACGCCATCGCGCGCGAGCTTCCCTCGGGGCTGTACATCGCGCACGTGATAGCGCGAGATCGAGGCAACCGTATAAAGATCATCGCCTATGGCGCGGCAAGAGCGCAAACATCCAACTCTTATGATCGTTACGGTATCCTCGTTCACAATGGCGAACCGCGTGTCTACCGGATCGAACGCCATCGGAGGCGGCTTCGCATCCCTTTTGAGGTGCGATGCTGCCGTCCTAGAGGCCTAAGCGCAGCTCCGTTCAGGCATGGACGAGGGTCCGGTACTCGATTGGGCCTCGTCAGGCCGCCCGCCCCTGATTGGTGGCCTGCGCACGGGAGTGGCGGAGGCCACGGCCTGGTCCATCCTTGCGCGGTCTATCGTTGAGCGGTGCGCCGAGTGAGCGCTAGCGGTTGACAAATCGAGTGCAGTTTACGCGCAAGTCGGGCGCCGATATCTGGCATTCAACGAAGCGCGTCTCGCTGAGAAATTGAACTCGCAGCACGGTCCGGTCACTGGATGGCGGATTTCGGGCAGGCGTGTAATAGGCGACACGTGCGTGCCGGATGCTTCCGACACAGGGATCGTTGGAAAATTCTCCGACCGCACGCCTTTCTTCCCGAAATTCGATCTTGCCGTGTGTCGGCGCGGAGATGATTTCGACAATTGGGGGCGGAAGGCTGCTGCAATTGGGGCCCGAGTTGACAAAGCTTCTGATTATGACGGGTGCAGCTTGCACCTTGGACGCCTGGGTCCCCGTCGCCTGTGATGGCGCTGCTGCGACCTTCCCTATTGTTCCGGCCGGCCGGTCGTCCTCGATACGCTTTGCATCCGTGGCGCCGTGCTCTTCCTCCGATCTTTTCGTTGCCGCATCCTGCGCCGGCGCATGTGCGCTGGCCTGTCGCTCGAGGTGCTCGATCTGCGCCCGCGCGATCGGTGCGAACTCCCCGTTCGGGTAGCGCTCCAGATAGGTGCGCATCACGGCAGGGTTCGAGCTGTTCTTCGCGGATTCCCAGAACTCCAGCTCAATCTGCTGCGCGCTCGTGCGCGGCTTTATGAAGTAGAACCTCGCCGTCAGCGCCGAGTGCTCCCACGGTACCTGCCGGCGGGCGGTTGCGTGCATCACATCATTGCGCACGTTTATGAGGATCGATGTCAGATCGTCACCCGGCGTAGCAATATATTTCAGGAGCGCTGCCGTATAGGGCGAGTTCCGCCCGGCTCCGTCCAGGGCAACGTTTCCAGGCTGTGTTGAGAAGCCGATCAGGGTCCCTTCCCCCGATTCCACGGAGGCAAAACCGCGTCCGATCTCAGCCGAGCGAGTTCCCAGCGCGCGGGCCAGATTGCGCGCCAGCGGATTGTCGCGGCAGGCGTCGATGATCAGGATGTTGGTCGTCGTCCCCTGCTCCATCGAACGCTGCACGAGATCGAGGCGCACCAGCTCGAAATCGACCGCGGACGCCGAAGCGAGTTCGGCATCGATCGGCACCAGATAGTTCTGCCCAGCCACCTGCAGCCCGTGTCCCGCGTAGAAGAAGAGACCGGCCTCGGCGCCGCCGAGCGCCTGAGCGAAGTCGCGGACTGCGCGATCCAGCGCAGCCTTGCCGAGGTCCCGCCGCTCGGTCACGGCAAACCCCAGCTTGGCAAGCTTCGCTGCGAAATCAGCGGCGTCGTGCTTCGGGTTGGGGAGCCGGGGAGCGTGCTTATACTCGGAGTTGCCGATCACCAAAGCGACGCGCCCGCTCCCCGCACAAGCGGCACGCGCGCCGGACAGTGCGATGAGAAGAACGAGAAACGTGTGCAGGAAGCCGCGCATGTCCTTCCGCCATCTGGATGACAAACCAAACGCTGGCAGCCGAGATGTGGGGCGTACTGCAACAGAGGCGCCGAGTCCATGATCTTTCCACGTCGCCATAGCCCCTGCGGTTTTCGCCTTCGTGCTACGTGGAAGCAGGGGCAGGCAGGCACCGTCGCGCCATCGCGGGAGTCTTGACATAATTCCTGCAGCACACTGTAGTACGTTTGGGACAGGTGGTTCGGCCCCAGTGCCTTCTCGCGGATGGGAGGCTACGCTGATAGATCGGGTCGGCCTCGGCATAGCGGCCCTGGTCCTCGTACAGACTGGCTAGGTTGTTGAGGACGGTGGCGACAGTAGGAAAGAAGTCTGTCCCCAGCACAAGGACCGTGCATGAGGGCTGCACGACGAGCCGCTCGCAATAGGCAACCGCGCTGCCGACGCTGCGCAGATCGAGCGCCACGGCGCGGTGCTACGGGTTACGCTTGGGGCGGGGTGGCCGCTGGTCGTGATCCTGGGCGGGAAAGGTCTCGACGGCATCGTGTCGAAGGCCGCGCCATCCCGAATGCGGGCCTTGCACACGGCGGCGGTGCTCGCCGTCTGGCGCGACCAGGGCCGCGATGTCGAGATTGCCGGTGGAGCAGGGGTACGTGGTTCGACGCCGTCGGCCAGCACACGATCCTGCCCCTCCAGGACGGGCAGGGCCGCATTCTGGCCTTGTAGGTGCCGCACTCGGCGGCAACCGCAGCGACGGCGTCGCGTTTCGAAAGCAATTGCCGCTGTGGCCCGCATCGAGGTGGCGCTTGTCGAGATTGTGCCGGTTAGCGGCGGCTTTCTGCCGATGCCGCCCTCGCTCACCATCCGCAAAACGCCCGACGCTGCTCTGGAGCTTGCGCTGGTCGATCCCCGTCTCGCCCCGGTCGATGGCCCCGACGCCGATGCCGCCGGCAGTAGGACGGCCGAAGGCTCGCGCCTGCGACGACGAGCAACAACCACGTCCCCTTCCTTCCGCGCGGCCAGCGAGAGGAAATTCGTTCGGCTGGTACTATTTAGGTGGTACCTAAGCAGCGTTGTCTGGTTTCGCCAACGCAGACGACCTCCGGAGTACACGGAAAGCAGACAGTCGGCGGGTGGCGCGATGTGCCACACAGAAGGGGACGTCGCTCCCAGAATGCTGCTTACACGGTTGGCCGCCTCATACTGGCGTGGGCGACCGATCCTATCGCCCAGCCGAGGAGGGCAACGATCAACGGCCACTTGACGTGATCGAAAGCGCCGAACGCATAGTAGACCAGGAACTTGAATTCACGCGTGGGCTGCGACATCAGCCCTATCAAGAACTGCACGCCGAAGAGCACGATTGGCGACACTACGAACAGGGTCAAGTACAGCCTGTGCCTCGCAAAGAAGCTCAATACCGCGACAATTGCGGCTGTGATGGCCAGTAAAGTAAAGTAAAGTAAAGTAAAGTAAAGTAAAGTAAAGTAAAGTAAAGTAAAGTAAAGTAAAGTAAAGTAAAGTAAAGTAAAGTAAAGTAAAGCGTACCTCGCCGAAGTACTCAGATAAGAACCAGTTCCGAGGAACCCGGTCAGCAGCAGGCCCCAGGCGAGGCCAACGAAGAGGAGCGGCGTGTCTTCGATCAAAGGGAAGAGCCGCGTATATCCCAGCGCCAGGAAGGTGAGAATCGACAAAGTCGGCCAGGCCGAAAAAAATGCCCCGTGCATCAGCCCCCATGAATGAAACGTCGGCCAGTGCAGCACGCCATACACGTAGCCGAGGGGCCACATCAGGAAGAAACCGACAACGGCCGATGTGACCGCTCGAATGACAGTCCGCATGGCACATTCTCCGCGTGGCGCATTCATGAGCGCGAGGGAAGTGTGCATATTGGGCGTTCTGGCGGCAAGAGCGGGCGCGCATCGGCGCGACTTCCGTAGTGGGTCATCAGCAACGGCACCCTCCCAGCACAAGACTGCACTAGGCCCGGTCCACACCAGCAAGGCCACGCTCGCCGCGCTGGCGGCCCGCGCCCATTGGCTCACGGTCGAGTGGCTGCCCAAGTACGCGCCCGAGCTCAATGACATCGAGGTGGTCTGGCACGACCTCAAGGCCCACAATCTGGCGCATCAGACGTTCACAGACACGCGCACCCTCGACCAAACCATCCACGCCGCGGTCACCGCCTTGAACCTGGAGCGAAACCGCGATCTGTTGGGCAACTCACGAATCTCTGCTTAGTCCTAACCGGACATGCGATGCGCAAGCGTGATCTGTTGGCCGAGCAAGGACAACTTGCGGTAGGAGCGGAGGACGATGCATGGTTGCCAAGGTCGGATTGTACAACTTATTGATTTTACGTAGAATTTTGGAGCGGGCGAAGGGAATCGAACCCTCGACACTCAGCTTGGGAAGCTGCGTAAACCGTGCAAAAAGCCCCCGTTTTCCTGGATTTTCGTCACCCCTTGTCGCAACCTTGTCGCGAGGGTAGGGTGCGCAAGGCGCCAACTGACGGGAGGTTACATTGGCTATCAGGCGACGCACGTGGACGTGGAAGGGCGAAGAGCGGAGCGCTTGGGTCTGTGATTACCTCGACGCGAATGGGAAGCGTCATCTGAAGACGTTCCGGACCAAGGGCGAGGCCATCGACTATGCTGCCGAGACGCGCATTGAGCTCCGCCAGGGCCTCCATGTCCCCGATCGCGACTCTCTCACCGTCGAGGAAGCCGGCCAGCAATGGCTCACAGCCTGCGAAAACGACGGCCTGGAGCCCGCGACGCTGCAGACCTACCGTCAGCATCTGTGCCTGCACATCGCCCCCAGGATCGGCCACAAGCGGCTCAGAGAGCTCACTGTGCCGGTGCTCAGGGCCTTCCAGGACCAGTTGCGCGCTGATGGCCGGTCGCAGGCTCTGACCAAGAAGACTATCACCTATCTAGGCGGGCTCATTGCCGATGCCCAGGAGCGGGGCTTGGCTGTGCGCAATCCTGTCCGGGAGCGCAAGCGCAAGAGGAGCCGCGGGAAGGCCGCCAGGCGTCATGAGAAGCGCCTCGAGGTTGGAGTTGATATCCCAACGCCAGAGGAAATTCGGGCCATCCTGGGGGCCGCCACAGGCTATAGGCGGGCCTTCTTCATGGTGGCCGCCATGGCCGGCCTGCGCGCCTCCGAGCTGCGTGGGCTGCGATGGTCGGATGTCAATTTCCCGAAGGCGACGATCACCGTCGCCCAGCGCGCCGACAAGTGGTGCGTGATCGGCAGCCCCAAGGCTCACGCCAGCCAGCGGGAGATCCGCGTGGCGCATGAGGTCGTGCTGGCCCTCAAGGAATGGAAGCTTGCCTGCCCGCATGGGAAGCTGGGACTCGTGTTCCCAAACGGCCGGGGCAATGTGGAGCTGCTTGCCAACATCAGGCGCCGGCATTGGCATCCGCTGCAGATCGCGGCCGGAGTGACCAGGGAGGAGGACGGCGAGACCGTCGCTAAGTACGGCGGGCTCCATGCGCTGCGGCACTTCTTCTGCTCATGGTGTGCGAACTCGCGCGAGCAAGGCGGGCTCGGCCTTACCCTGAAAGAGACGCAAGTCCGGATGGGGCACGCGACCCTAAGCCAGACCGCAGACCGATATGGCCATCTGTTTCATGGCGATGGCAAGCGCGAGCAAGAAGTTCTGGCGGCCGGGGCGCGCGCCCTATTGGGCTAAACCATCCACGTCGCCAACGGCACGCCAACGCAGACCACCCACAGCACCACCGACCCCACCACGCGCTGCCGCCGGCGCCGCCGGAACACCGCGAGCCACTCGATCAGCGCCGCCTCAGCCTCGGCGAGACGACGGTCGCGGACGATGCGGCGGACGTGATTGAGCCTTAGGCCGCTTCTTCCGTCCAGTGCAGGCGCTCGACGGTCACGCGGTTCTCGCGTTCGTTGTGCCATAGATCAAACTGCATCTGGAGTGCCATCCAGAAACGGGCCCCATTGCCGAAGGCCTGCCCGAGCCGCTGGGCCATGTCGAGCGAGACGGCGCGCTTCTCGTGCACCAGCTCGGACAGCGTGGTGCGGGTCACACCCAGGTGCTCGGCAAGATCGGTGATGGTCATGCCGAGCGCCGGTAGGATGTCCTCCCGTAGGTACTCACCAGGATGCGGCGGTTCGCGCTTAGCGGCCATGGTAATCCTCCAGTTGCACGTCGTACGGCCCGTCATCGTCCCATTTGAAGGTGATACGCCAGTTGCGGTTGACGAGCACTGAGAACGTCCCTCGGCGATCGCCGGTCAATCGATGGAACTTGTACCCCGGCATCGCGAGCTCTCTGGGCGATGTGGCTACATCCAGGGCATTGAGGATGCGCCACACCTTGGCGCGCCAATCCGGGCGAATGCCGCTAGGGTCGTCGTCCTCCCAGTAGCGCCGCAACGCGCTATCACTGATCCGGTCCCCGTCGAGCATGGCGTTACGTGGCACGTAACGCGTAACGTGTCAAGGCCCCCGCTGGGGCGGTCATGGCTTGCCCTGCTTGTCCCTGATTTGCATAAGGTGAGTGTTCGCCCAGGCCAGATTGCCATCGATGTTGTCGAGGATTGGTATGAGCCGGGGATGGACGTAGCCCTGTGCGAAGAAGTTCAGCCACACGCCGATGGCGATCCACCACAGCAGTTTGGTTTGGCGGTCGCTCACTTCCTGGCCCCCTTCGCCTTCTTCGGATCCGGCATCTTACCCCGCTCAATGGCGTGGCGGAGCACCAGGCGCTCCAGGTAGCTGCTCACCGGCCGGCCGTCCTCTTCGGCGAGCTCCTTGATTGCCTTCGCGAGGGTCTCGTCGACCCGTGTCGATAGAACCACCAGTCTCTTCTCCTTCGGCATGGGCCGCACATAAGCGGCTTCAAGTTGAAAGAACATGCTTGCCCGCGTCTACTTCCCATGCATAATGTAGACGCTGAGGGTTGGCAAGAGCCAGCCTCAAAACGGGAGCGGGGCCACGCAGTGCTTCACCACCGCGCAGCCCCTGGCCCACACAGCGAGAGGAGCCTCGCCATGAAGGTTGATTCGCATAAGGCCTCAAACGGCGACGGGAGGACAACTGCTGTCGCCGTCCCTCCACGGAAACCGAAACCCGCGGTGCAGATCGCAGCCGCCGTACCGCCCACCACGTTGCTCGGCCGGATCATCGATGTTGCCGGTCGCGCTGATATCGACGTGGAGAAGATTAAGCAGCTGGTTGACCTGCACAAGTCGATGCAGGTGGCCGAGTGGCAGCGCCTGTTCAACGAGTCGATGGTCAAGTGCCAGCAGGCGCTCGACCCAGTGCGCCGCAACAAGTCGAACTCATCCACGAACAGCCGCTACGCCGACCTCGCCCAGCTGGCCGAACAGGCCCTGCCGATCATCCACGCCCACGGCTTCGCGGTGTCCTTCTCTGAGGCCGAGCCGCGGAAGCCCGACCATATCGGGGTTGCTGTGAGCGTTCGGCACCAGGGCGGCTACACCGAGGTCAGCACGTGGAACGTGCCGCAGGACCTGTGCGGCCTAAAGGGCCAGGTCAACAAGACGGCCATCCATGGGTGGGGATCGGCGATCACCTACTGTCGCCGATATTCCCTGCTGGCGAGCTTCAACATCATTGTATCCGGAGACGACGACGGTCAGGCCGCGGGCGGACAGAAGAGCGCCGCCCAGGCCCGCCGTGATGGCAAGTGGCCGATCCTGGAAGCCAAGCTGCGCTCGGCCAAGAGCATGAGCGAGCTGCAGGACATCTGGAACGAGTTCCGGTTCGAGATAAAGGCATGGCCTGCCGCGTGGCGCGACTGCGCCGTGGCGGCCAAAGAGGACGCCAAGACCCGCCTCGGTGGGACAATGACGGCCTTGCACGAGTCGCTACGGCAGCTCGAGCGTCCCGAGCCCAGGGAGGCTGACATTGAGCAGTGGGGCGGCGCTGAGCCCCGCGTGACCAGGCTGAGAAACGGCTGAGGTTTTCAACCGGCTGGTCATCTATGGCCAGCCCTTTTCATTGGAGAAGACGACATGTTTGACAAACACAAACTGGACGACCTGCCCCCGCCACACCTGCTTCGCATCCCCATAGACGCCGCGACCGCGCTGGTGAGCACCATCATCTCCGAGCTCCCGCACATGCCGGCCAGCGTCCGTGCCGAGCTGCTCACGTTCACGGCCGACCCCACGGTGTGGAATGCCGGCAGGCTCATCAACGCACTGCGCTATGCAGGGCATCCAGGGTTGGCGCGAGAAGTGGAGGATGTTCTGTGATGGGGAGCCTGTTCGGATATTTCGCCACCTGGGGATATTTCGGGTTCTGGCGATGGCTGGCTGCGGCGGCGATCTTCCTGGCCGTCGTGACCGTGTGGAGCTGGCTTGGGAGGCGCTCATGAACCTCGCCAACCGCATCACCGCGCTGCTGTGCTCGCTGACGACATTGCAAATCCGCGCCATGTCACCCGTGGACAAGCAACAGCTCTGCAACGAGTGCCTTCCCGTCTTGCAGGCGGCCATGCCGCCTCAGGCGCAGATCAAGGCCGGTGTGCTCTACGAACTCAAGCGGGGGGATCGCCCACAATGAACAGCACCATCAACTTCATCCGCGGGGTGTTCCACTGGATCGCCCTGACAGCTTTCTGGGGCTGGAACGCCGTCATGGCCTATCTTGGCTATGTGACCTGGGCGGCACTCCACGAGACGCCGCCCGAGTTCAGCCATACGGCCACAGCGCGCGCCGGCTACGACGCTGGCGTGACCTTCGGGATGTTCGCCATCCTGCTCCTCTGGGCGCTCGTCGCCGGCATCCTCTACATGATCGCGGCCAGCACTCGGAGGGCGCCGTGACCAAGCTGCTCATCGTGCTCGCAGCCGGCGCCTTGCTGCTGGCCCTGGTTAGTCCAGGGCCAGCAAGCCGGCCTAAGGTCCCGCGGTCATCGCCGCCGGGCCTGGTGCTGATCGCTTAAACTCGGATTCTGTAGGGGAACCAATATGTCCAAACTCGCATATGCCATCGTGCTCGCGTGCTGCCTCGCTACAGAGGCGCACGCCTTTGATGATGAGGCTTTCTGCCGGGCGTTCCAGGTCGAGGCTGTGAAAATCAACCGCGACATCGGCACCAGGGTCGATAACATCACGGTGCTCGACGGGCTGGGTTCGCGCCTACGGCACGGCGCTCGGGGTCGTGCTCGACGGGCAGGTGGAAATCCGGCCGGGCCCACCCCCAGCTGCCGAGCACGCGGACATGCGCCCTGGTCCGGTCTTCGGCCTGCGTCCGCGCGGGCGGAAGTCCGATACGGGGATCGGCGAAAGCATCGGCCGCGCGTTCGGGGCGAGGAGGGCGCCATGAGAAAAGGCCTAATTATTACGGGTTTCTCGCCCTCGCCGGCTGCATGAGCACCGATGAGCAAATCGCCGCGAGCGCTCGCGAGGCGCTCGGGCCGAAGGTCGTCGCAGACTTCTGCGCGATGCCCGAGCAACAGAAGCTGGCCTATCTCACCAAGCGCCTGCGCTTCAGCGAGGGAAGTGCCGTGAACGTCGGCGGCCGTTGGTACGACTCGACCGTGGTGACCAGCCGCGAGCTGGCCGCGGAACGGGTGACGTGGCGTAGGAATCTAGGCTGTTGAGCTTCGAGGGCGCTTCCCCGCACCGGCGCCCCTGAGACGCCGCCACCTGCTCCCCTGGGTGGCGGCGTTTTCGTTCGAGAACCTGACCTGCACCGGGCAGGCCTCGAGCTGGACTGAGTGATGTCCCGGTGATGTCTTCTCGAAATCGAGGTTTGGAGAGCGCCGCGGTAACTGCCTGAAATAATTGGTCGGGGCAGAGGGATTCGAACCCCCGGCCCCCTGCTCCCAAAGCAGGTGCTCTACCAGGCTGAGCTATGCCCCGACACGGGGGCGGATCCAACAGGCTCTTCCGCCGAAGTCCAGAGCGTTTTACAGGTTCCGGTCGAAAGTGCATAGGCCCCGCTGTCGGCCTTTTCGGCCGACCCACGGCGCCCCCGGCCCGGAACCTCCCGCCGCCGGGCCGATGCAAAGCGGTTCTGGAGAGCGCTATGAGCGTCCGCCTGATGGTCCTCAACGGGCCGAATCTCAACCTCCTGGGGGTCCGCGAGCCCCATATCTATGGCACCACCACGCTCGCCGCGATCGAGGCGAGCTGCCGGGAGTTCGGAGGGGCGGCGGGCATCGCTGTCGCCTTCCACCAGTCCAACCACGAGGGCGCCCTCATCGACCTTGTGCACCAGGCGCGATCGGCGGCCGACGCCATTATCATCAACCCGGCCGCGCTCTCCTTCACGTCCATCGCCCTCCTCGACGCGCTTAAGGCCTTCGAGGGTCCCGTGGTGGAGGTGCATATCTCCAATATCCACGCCCGCGACGAATTGCATAGCCGCTCGATTATCTCCAGCGTCGCCCGCTGCGTGATCTGCGGGGCCGGCCCCTACGGCTACGTCCTCGGCCTGCAGGCGGCGGCCAACCTGCTGAACGCGCTGCCCCTCTCCCTTTCCCCGCAGGCGGGGAGGGGGAACGCCCCTACAGCCCGCTGAACCAGTTGTAACCCTGCTCCTCCCAGTAGCCGCCAGGATACTGGTTCACCACCGAGAGGCCCACCACGTGCTTTGGGTTCTTGAACCCGAGCTTCGTGGGGATGCGAATGCGTAGCGGAAACCCGAACTTGGTCGGCAGCGGCTGGCCGTCGAATTTTAGTGTCATCTGCGTCTGCGGATGCAGCGCGGTGGCCATGTCGATCGAGCTCGAATAGCCCTCCGCACAGGCGAAGTGCACATAGTTGGCTCGGAGGTCCGCGCCGATCCGCTCCAGGAACACGCGCAACGGCACCCCCGTCCACTTGCCGATGGCGCTCCATCCCTCCACGCAGATGAGGCGCGTGATCTGCGTTTCCTGGGGCAGCGCGTTGAGTTGCTCGAGGCTCCACGGTCGTTGGTTCTCGACCAGCCCGTCCAGGACCAGGCGATAGCTGTCCTCGTCGACGTCTGGGGCGTCCTCCTCGTCGTAGTAGGCGTTGAACCGGAACGGGCGGACGATGGCGCTCTCGGGGTAGGTCTCGGCAAGGCGGCTGGGATCGAACAGGCGCGCCTGCACCCAGTCGTTGAACTCCGAGATCTTGCGCAGCACGCGCTCCGCCGATGCGCTGTCGGAGACACCGCACCCTGTGAGCAGTACCAGCGCGCCCACGCTTGCCCCGTTGCGCAGGAACAGGCGTCGCGCCGGATCGGGAAGCAGCCCGGCCGCATCCCTGACGAGGAGGCGGACATCGATCCCTGAAATGGCCCCGCGCCGTTTTCGCACCGCAGCCTCCGTCAACGCCCCAGGACCATGGCGCGCAGGCTTCTCGGCACCAGCAGCGCCATTACCACGTGCACAACCAGGAACAAAGCGATGAAGGCCATCGCGAAAAAGTGCACGAGCCGCGCCCCTTCATAGCCCCCGAACAGTACCGCCAGGGGCCTCAGCTGAACCGGCTTCCAGACGGCGAGCCCCGAAGCGACGATCACCAACCCGGCCACGAGCACGCCGAGATAGAGCAGCTTCTGCACGGCGTTATAGACGCTGAGGTCGGCATGGCTGAGGCGCCCCGTCAGCGCCACCGCCAGATCGGCCATCACGCTTCGGGCCGAGACGGGCAGCAGCTTGCGGCGCAGCCGGCCGGTGACGAGCCCTGCCACCAGGTAGACAAGACCGTTGGCGGCCAGCACCCACATGGCCGCGAAGTGCCACAATAACCCGCCAGCCAACCATCCGCCGAGGGTGACCTCGCTCGGAAACGTGAACGGAAAAAGCGGCGAGGCGTTGTAGATCTGCCATCCCGATCCGATCATGATCAGCATGGCAACGGCATTGATCCAGTGCGTGATGCGGACGTAGAGAGAGTGGATGGCCGGCCGGCGGCCCACGGCCTTTTGAGCTTCGGCTTCGGCGAGGCTATTCACAGGTCCGTCATTGGGTCTGGATACGCATCTTCAGCGGACTAAAATTGGCCCCTCCAGCGTCTATGGGCTAGCCAACTTTTCGGGAGGATCCCCATGTCTTCGTTCATGCCGGCAACAAGCTTGACCTCGAGACGATGGCCTCGCCCACTCGGCGCGGTTGCGCTGGGCCTCACGCTGCTCGCATCGGCTGTATGGGCGCAGGACGCCCCTCTGCGCGTGCGCGGCACCATCGAGCGGGTCGACGGCGGGGTCTACGTCGTCAAGTCGCGGGACGGTGCCGAGTTGAAGCTGACCCTCGCTGCCAATGCCAAGGTGTCGGCGATCGTGCCCGCCAAGCTCGCGGACATCAAGCAAGGCCAGTACATCGGCGTGGCCGCCATGCCCCAGGCCGACGGCAGCCAGAAGGCGCTTGAGGTGCACATCTTTCCGGAGGCCCTGCGCGGCCTGGCCGAAGGCTTTCAGCCCTGGGACCTGGCGCCGAAGAGCACCATGACCAACGCCAATGTCGAAGCCCAGGTCACCTCCGCCGACGGCCAGACGCTGACGCTCAAGTACAAGGATGGAGAAAAGAAGATCATCGTGCCCGCTGGCACGCCCATTGTCTCCTTCGCTGCAGGCGACGCCGGCGACCTGAAACCCGGTGCCAAGATCTTCGTCGGCGGCGCCAAGAAGCTGCCCGACGGCACCCTGGAAGCGGCGCGCGTCAACGTGGGCAAAGGCACCGCACCTCCGATGTAGCCCCGGCGAGACGGGTCAGACCCACGGGGATCTGACCTGGCTCCAACGCTGATGGCGGAATGTGGGCGAAACCCACGGGCGTTGTGCCCTCTAGGTCGCCAGCGGTCCCCTTCACGAACTCGACGTCTCAAGCAATTGCCTTCAGGTCGGACCCGTGGTTTCCCGCGTTTCGCCCGCGCGCGGGTTTGTCAGGGGCTGCGGTGCGCTCGTTGTGCCATTCCATCAAGTCGCAGGGTCCAGGGCCTTGCATCCTGAAGCGTGCCGCAAACGCCTCTTGCAACAGGCGAGCGCCTGCCGCACCAGTTTTGGTCTCGCCTTAATTGGCGCAAGCTGGGCGCCGCCGAGCGGCTGGGCGTCCGGATTGCTGCGCGCGACTGCCAGGACGACCTCGTCGGTCTGAGCGTCGAGGGCGCTTCAAGCGTACTTGGTGGCCCTCGTTTAACCTGTGGCCTGGATGGCCGGCGGGCGGGCTGTCCTCGGATTCCCAACCTTCAAGGTACCGCGTTTTCTCACGGCGCTCCCCTGAACGTGGCGAGATGATTCGCCTCACGGCCGACGCAGCTGCCGGTTAGACCATTCGTCGCGGCGACCTTCGAAAGAACGGCACGGGGCATGCGACGCTTGGCATACAGCGCTTGTCTATGGCTCTGCTGTTTGAGCTTGCGGCTGCCAAGCCTTGCGGAAGATCCGAACTCCTGCAAGGGCAGCCTCTTGGTGTGGCCGAACACGGCACCCACGCTCTACTTGTCGTGGACCGGCACGATTGCCGATCCGATGGCCGAGTGCATCAGGGCTCAATTCGACAAGGTGCGCGGGACCACCACCCGCGTGGTGCTGGAGCTCGATTCAGAGGGAGGGTATCTTCCCGCAGCCGAAGATGCGATCGCGACGCTGCGGAAAATCCGCCGGACGCATCTTCTTGTAACCGTCGTTTCTCGCGGCAGGAAGTGTTGGTCGGCCTGCGTACCGGTCTTCTTGACAGGCAAGCGTCGCCACGCCGCGCTCGCGAGCACTTGGCTGTTCCACGAGGTCAGCGCATGGGCTCAGGAGGGCAGCAGCCGCTACAAGACCGTCGACCGAGCCGTGAGCGACCGCGTGTTCCGCGATTATTTTCTTGCGGCCGGCGTCTCTGAACAGTGGCTCAAACGCCTGTATATCGTCATTCCCCATGCCAACTATTGGCAAACAGGGCAGAACCTCTGGGAAGATAAGAGCGGCATCATAACCTATCCGCTGGACAATCTCGTCCCGCGCAACACCGAGCGACCCAAATATTGACACCTGGTAGAGGGATCAGGCGTTGCCCGCCGTCCGCCGGTACCCGCGAGGGCGGATTTGCCGGCTTGCCCTAATCCCTCCTACGCCACGCCGGTCCTCACGCCCGCCCGCCCGTCCGCTTGTTCTGGCGATTGTTGACGAGGTCGTCCACCACGGCCGGCTCCGCCAGGGTGGAGGTATCCCCCAGGTTGGAGAAGTCGTCCTCGGCGATCTTCCTGAGGATGCGGCGCATGATCTTGCCGGAGCGGGTCTTGGGCAGACCCGGCGCGAACTGGATGAGATCGGGCGTAGCCAGCGGGCCGATCTCCTTTCTCACGTGGGCTACCAGCTCCTTTTGCAGTTCCTCGCTCGGCTGGTAGCCGGCGATCAGCGTCACGTAGCAGTAGATGCCCTGACCCTTGATGTCGTGGGGGTAGCCCACCACGGCGGCCTCGGCCACCTTGGGGTGAGAGACCAGCGCCGATTCCACCTCAGCCGTGCCGAGGCGGTGGCCCGACACGTTGATCACGTCGTCGACACGGCCGGTGATCCAGTAATAGCCGTCCTCGTCGCGCCGGCACCCGTCGCCCGTGAAATACTTGCCGGGGTAGGTGGAGAAGTAGGTCTGCACGAAGCGCTCGTGGTCACCGTAGACCGTGCGCATCTGGCCGGGCCAGGAGTCCAGGATCACCAGGTTGCCTGAGGTGGCGCCCTCCAGCAGGGCGCCCTTCTCGTCCACCAGCGCGGGTTTGATGCCGAAGAACGGCCGCGTGGCCGAGCCTGGTTTGAGCTTGGTGGCGCCAGGCAGCGGCGTGATGAGGATACCGCCGGTCTCGGTCTGCCACCAAGTGTCCACGATCGGGCAGCGCCCCTCGCCCACCACGCGGTGATACCACTCCCAAGCCTCGGGATTGATGGGCTCGCCCACGGTGCCGAGCAGCTTGAGCGAGGAGCGGTCGGTGCGCTTGACGTAGTCGTCGCCTGCACCCATCAGCGCGCGGATCGCCGTAGGCGCGGTGTAGAAGATGTTCACGTCCCACTTGTCGATTACATGCCAGAAGCGCGAGGGCGTCGGGTAGTTCGGCACACCCTCAAACATCAGCGTGGTGGCGCCGTTGGAGAGGGGACCGTAAAGGATGTAGCTGTGGCCCGTGACCCAGCCGACGTCGGCCGTGCACCAGTAGATGTCGCCGTCGTGGTAATCGAACACGTACTGGTGCGTCATGGAAACGAAGGTGAGATAGCCGCCCGTCGTGTGCAGCACGCCCTTGGGCTTGCCGGTGGAACCGGAGGTGTAGAGGATGAACAGCGGGTCCTCTGCGCTCATCTCCACCGGCGGGCAGTCGGCGCTCACCTTCACCAGCTCGTCGTGCAGCCAGATGTCGCGTCCCTTCGCCCAGGGGATGTCGGCCCCGGTGCGGCGCACCACCAGCACCTTTTCGTCGCCCCTGCAGTTTTTGAGCGCCTCGTCGGTGTTTTTCTTGAGCGGGATCGGCCGGCCGCCGCGCACGCCCTCGTCCGCTGTGACGATGAACTTGGAGTCGCAGTCGTTGATGCGCCCCGCCAAGCTGTCGGGCGAGAAGCCGCCGAACACCACCGAGTGGATGGCACCGATGCGGGCGCAGGCCAGGATGGCGTAGGCCGCCTCAGGGATCATCGGCAGGTAGATGGTGACGCGGTCGCCCTTCTTGACGCCGTTGGCCTTCAGCACGTTGGCGAACTTGCACACCCGCTCATGCAGCTGCCGATAGGTGATGCGCTCGTCGTGGGTGGGGTCGTCGCCCTCCCAGATGATGGCCACCTGGTCGGACCGCTTCTTCAGATGACGGTCGATGCAGTTGTAGGAGGCGTTGAGAGTGCCGTCCTCGTACCACTTGATGGAGATGTTGCCCGGCCCGTAAGAGGTGTCCTTCACCTTGGTGTAGGGCTTGATCCAGTCAATGCGCTTGCCAGCCTCACCCCAGAACCCGTTCGGGTCCTCCACCGAGCGCTTGTACAGGCCCAAGTACTTCTCGTTGTCGAGGTAGGCGCGAGCGGCCCATTCGGCCGGCACGTTATAGACCTTCTCGGACATCGCGCGCTTTTCCTCCCATGGAACTACGCCGTTGAGCCCTATTTATCTGCAGCCGGCAGCAATGGGCAACCGCCCGTTGGTCGAATGCCGGGCGGTGGCTTGACCGATGTAAGCGCTCATCGCCTTGCTTTTGAGGGCCGGCCGCCTGGCTCTCCGCACCAAACCGTTCCCGGGCGACCCGGACAAACTCCTCCAGATGCCGGGCCAGCATCAGCATGGAAGGGGCAAAGGCGAGTGGAGCAAGACCGAGAAGAGGATGACTGCAAGCCAGTTGACGAAAACGATCCCTCCGTCACTGGCCTTCTCGTGATCAAACTCTTGCCGCCAATCCCCTTTCCGAGCCAAGCGCCGCCGGTGGCGCCGATGCTTCTCCGCGTCGATGGCCCCGACGAGGGGCGGGCTTGATCGCGAACGTCGGCGTCAAGCGCACGCGATGTCACGCGCCGGGGATGGCCGACCGAACACAAAGGCGATCGGGCAAGCGCGATGATTGGCGCATTTCGGACCTCACGCCTCGTGCCCCAAACGGCGATCGAGCCGCGGGATCGGATCCGCTGGGTTCGGATTCGCTACGCCGCGACGTTGTTGGTGTTGGGGTCGCGCAGGACATAGCCGCGGCCCCACACCGTCTCGATGTAGTGCTGGCCGCCGGTGGCCGCCTGCAACTTCTTGCGCAGTTTACAGATGAACACGTCAATGATCTTGAGCTCGGGCTCATCCATGCCACCGTAGAGGTGGTTGAGGAACATCTCCTTGGTCAGCGTCGTGCCCTTGCGCAGCGAGAGCAGCTCCAGCATCTGATATTCCTTGCTCGTCAGATGCACGCGCTGGCCGTTCACCTCCACCGTCTTGGTGTCAAGGTTGACGCGCAGGTTGCCGGTCTCGATTACCGACTGGGCGTGGCCCTTGGAGCGACGCACAATGGCATGGATGCGGGCGATAAGCTCGTCCTTATGAAACGGCTTCGTCATGTAGTCGTCGGCGCCGAAGCCCAGCCCGCGGACTTTGTCTTCGATGCCGGCGAGGCCGGACAGGATCAGGATGGGCGTTGAGACCTTGCTTACCCGGAGTGTCTTGAGCACTTCGTAGCCGCTCATGTCGGGCAGGTTCAGGTCGAGAAGGATGATATCGTAGTCGTAGATCTTGCCAATATCCACACCCTCCTCGCCGGTCTCGGTGATGTAGACATTGAACCCTTCAGATTGAAGCATCAGCTCGATGCTCTGCGCGGTTGCGCTGTCGTCTTCGATCAGAAGGACCCGCATTGTTATTCCTCTCTTCCCTGACCCGCTGAGAGTCCCGCTGCCCACGCACGAAGGAGACGTACTGCCGAGGCCAAGCCCACTGGCGAAGCTAGACGCCACAAGTTAACGAAAGCTAATTTTGCATTACGCCCTTGCGGCGCTTTGCACAACCGCTTCGTGCTGGCGCAGCACGCCTAGAAACCCACGCGCAGTCAACGACACGCGACGCAACCACCCAAGCTCCAGGTGCTTGGCCGCCGACCTTATGACGCGGCCGCCCTGCCGAAGAGACAAGGGAGGCAAGTTCCAACTTTTGTCGCTTTGGATGAGCCCCAGCGACCAGCCCCGGACACGGTTTCGGGCGCAATTCCGGTGGCCGGGCCGAACCTAACTGATTTGCGAACGGGGCCCTAGAGGGGTAGAAGCAAAAAATTTCCCCTTGCGCGGCGCTGCCGAATTGGGCTGAGCTAACGTTGCTTTACCGCAACTTAAGTGCTCCCGCATAGCGTGCGCGGGGCGCGCGCGAAAGCCGGGCTCGGCCCGAACAGATCGATCCGGTGGTCGATCCGATCCAAACGGCACTAAGGATGCCGTCGCGCTCTTGGGTCGGCATGAGCACTGGTCGCCGGGTCGGCACACAAAGCGCAAGCGTTGACGTGCAAAAGGATGCGAGACAAGCCATCTGCGGGATGCGGTCTAACATTGGGGTGTTGGGGTACGCACGATGAAGCCACGTGATTCCGCGGTCCGGGCGAAGCGGTTCGAGGTCGCCGAGAGTGGGCGCAAGGTCGCATCCCTGGAAGGAACGATCCGCGATTTCGAGCACTTGGCGTCCGAGCTCGCACGACAGATCGCGAACGAGGAGGATCGCACCGGAGTAAGAGACCAAGCTCACTTCGCCTATTCCACGTTCGCCAAGGCCGCGGCCCAGCGGCGCGCCAATCTTCTCACCTCCGTGGAGGACCTCAAGGGGAAGCTGGCGGCGGCCAAGCGCGAGTACGAGGAAGCGGCGCTCGCCCTAAAGCGGCTCGAGCCCACCGAGGAGCGCGACCGTGTGCACCACAAGGGCGACCCCCGCGCGGCCGCCGGCGGCTGAACCGGCCTTGCGCTCGTCCCGGGCAGCCAGAGCGATGAAGACCCCTGCGGCCGCGAAATGGCCCCGCCTCACGGGGATCGGCTTGGTCCTGGCCGGCGGGGTTGGCGGCTGCACCGCCGCCAACCTGCCAAAGCTGCCCTCACTCCCTCTGCTTCCTACCCCATCTGAAACCGCGGCAGCGACCGGGTCGGGCCCCCAGGAGGCCTCGCTGATGGTTTCCGGCACGCCGACGGGCGTGTTCACCGAGGTGGCGCGCGAGGTACTCGGGTGCTGGTTCGGCGCCGGCGGGCCGCTCAAGGCAAGCCACGTCTACCACGCCGAAGCCGAGCCGCCGGCCAAGGGTGGGGCGGCCGTGATCGTCATCCACGAGCGCGACGTGTCCTTCAACGACCAGCGCGGCCCGCGTGCCTACCGTATCTCGTTCGGCGACGAGGCGGGCGGCGTGCACGTGGTCGCCACGGCCCTCAAGTTCGACGGGCCGAAGGCACAGGCGATGGCGCGCGACGTGGAGACCTGGGCCAAGGGCGGTACGGGCTGTCAGCTGCGCGCCCTCTATCCGTCGCCGGCGCCGCCCTCATCGGCCAAGACGGCCAAGGCTCCAGCTCCGACCAGGAAGCACTGAGGTTCGGCGCGGAACTGGCCGCATCCGGCCGGGCGATTGGTCGCTGGACGGTCAGTCCCGGTAGTCCTGGACACGCGTGGCGCGCAGCCCAGGCAGGCCGTGGCGCTCGATGGAGCGTTGCCACGACAGGAACTCGTCGATGGTGAGCTTATAACGCTCGCAGGCCTCCTCGAGGCTCAGCAAACCGCCGCGCACGGCCGCAACCACCTCGGCCTTGCGCCGGATCACCCAGCGCTTCGTGTCCTTGGGCGGAAGATCGGCGATGGTAAGCGGGCTCCCGTCCGGCCCGATCACATAGCGGACCCGCGCCCGGTATTGTTGTTCGGTCATGATGCTCGTTACACTAGTCAGACCTGGCACCACGCTAGAGGAATGCGATTAAAATCAACCTACTGGTGTGGGTAAATACTTGGAGAAGCATTGCGCCGCATTAAGGTGGGCGATGGTTAATCAGGCAATTGCCCTGGTTAATTTTGAAACGGTCAGAGCTGGAGCTGAACGAATATAGTTCTCTCCGGTTTTTTGGCCCGATCGCCGGGGCAAGGTGTGCGGGGTTCAGGTCGGCTGGCGAACCGGCAGGGCTTGGGCGGGCGCGGGGCAGGGCGTGGGGCGCTGCCGTCTAGCTGTGGCGCTGCTGTGCGTCTTGATTGCGCCGGCGCGTCTCGCCATATTCGGAAACTGTAGACGGGGACGGTAGCGTCCCCCCGGCGGTTTTTCTTGTCTCGCGGCTGCGAAGCACATCGACGGGCGCCCATGCCTCCCAACCCGCCAACCGGCCCGCTTGCCGCAAGGACAGGGCGCCGCATCATCGTCGCCATGTCAGGCGGCGTCGATTCCTCGGTCGTCGCCGGGCTGCTCAAGCGCGACGGACATGACGTGATCGGCGTCACGCTCCAGCTCTACGACCACGGCGAGGCGCTCGGGCGGCGCGGCAGCTGCTGCGCCGGCCAGGACATCCACGACGCCCGCCGGGTGGCCGACAGGCTCGGCATTCCCCACTACGTGCTCGACTACGAGGCCCGCTTCCGGGCCGGCGTCATAGAGGCGTTCGCCGACAGCTACGCGGCGGGCGAGACGCCGATCCCGTGTGTCGCCTGCAACCAGAAGATCAAGTTCCGCGACCTGCTCGATACCGCCCTCAAGTTGGGGGCGGACTTGCTGGCGACGGGCCACTACATCGAGCGCCGTGACGGGCCGGCCGGACCTGAGCTTTATCGCTCGCACGACGCCGAGCGCGACCAGAGCTATTTCTTGTTCACCACCACGCGCACCCAGCTCGCCCGGCTGATGTTCCCGCTGGGGAGCCGGCCAAAGCGTGAGGTGCGGGCGTTGGCGCGCGAGCTCGATCTGCCCGTAGCCGACAAACCAGACAGCCAGGACATCTGCTTCGTGCCCAAGGGGCGCTATAGCAGCCTGGTCGAGCGCCTCAGGCCCGGCGCCGCCGAACCCGGTGCCATCGTGCATGTGGACGGCCGCGTGCTGGGGCGCCACAACGGCATCATCCACTACACCATCGGCCAGCGTCACGGGCTAGGCGTATCGGGCCCCGCCCCGGTCTACATCGTGCGCCTCGACGCCGCGAACCGCGAGGTGGTGGTGGGCCCGCGCGAGAGCGTCTTCATGCGCAGCCTCGTGCTGCGGGACGTGAACTGGTTGGGTGACGAGCCGCTACCCGCTGCAGGTCAGGACGTCGCGGTGCGCATCCGTTCCACCTCCCCGCCGCAGCCGGCCCGCGTGTATCATAACGGCGAGCGAGTGCGCGTCCGGCTCCGCGCCGGCGAATACGGCGTCGCCCCAGGCCAGGCGTGCGTATTCTACGCCGACGCAGGTGCGCGGGCGCGGGTGCTGGGTGGCGGCTTCATCGAGAGCGCCGCGGCGGCAGGCGAGGGAGCGCCGGACGCCGTTGGTAGGGAGCTGGTAGGGTCCTAGAGCCGCCGCCGGGGCGGCCTGCTGGTGGAGTGGAAGGCATGGGAAGGGAGGTGGCGATGACGTCCAGTCCTCGGACGACGAAGCGGAAGCGCAGAAGGCAGATGCGTCCGCCGTCCATGGACGAGGCCGCGGTTAAGAGCGCCTACCGGCGCTGGGCCCCGGTCTACGACAACACGTTCGGGCGGGTGGCAGCAGAAGGGCGCAAGCACGCCGTCGAGATCATCAACCGCGGGAGCGGCCGGGTGCTGGAGGTGGGTGTGGGCACCGGCCTGTCGCTGCCGTCCTATCGGCGCGATCTGGAGATCGTCGGCATCGACCTGTCGCCCGATATGCTGGAGAAGGCGCGCGCGCGTGTGGCAGCCGAGGGGCTCCGTAACGTCAGCGGCCTTCACGAGATGGACGCGGGCGACCTCAAGTTCCCCGACGGCTCGTTCGACACCGTGGTGGCCATGTACGTGATGACGGTGGTGCCAGAGCCCGAGAAAGTGATGCGCGAGCTCGCCCGCGTGTGCCGACCGGGCGGCGAGGTGCTGCTCGTCAACCATTTCAGCTCCGCGGAGGGCATGCGCGGCTGGGTGGAGCGGCAAATGGCGCCCTTCGCCCACAAGATCGGCTGGCGCCCCGTGTTCGACGTCGAGCGCGTGATGGGCTGCGGCGACCTGCAGCTGATCGAGAAGCGCGGGCTACGCCCCCTTCGCCTCTTTACCATGATGCGCTTCCGCAAGGCCGGCGGCGAGGGGCGGGCGGCGGCGTGAACGTTCCGCGCAGCTCATTGGCATCGGGCTGAGCAACGTCTTCAAATGTTGAGCCAACCCTACGCGGCCAGCTGCATCTGCGCCGCGTTCTTGCCTTCGAGGATGGCGGCGACGCCCATGCCGCCGGCGGTGCAGATGGAGATCAGGCCGCGGCCGCCGTGCCTGGAGAGGAGCTTGGCGAGGTTGGCGAGGATGCGGGCGCCGGTCGCGGCGAACGGATGGCCGAAGGCGAGGCTCGACCCGTGCACGTTGAGCCTCGAGCGATCGATGGGGCCCAGCGGCTCGTCGCGGCCGAGGTGGGTCTTGCAGTAGGCGGGATCCTCCCAGGCCTTCAGCGTGGCCAGCACCTGCGCGGCAAAGGCCTCGTGGATCTCGTAGAAGTCGAAGTCCTGCAGTTTGAGGCCATTGCGCAAGAGCAGCTGGGACACCGCGACGGTGGGCGCCATCAGGAGCCCCTCGCCTGCAACGAAGTCGAGAGCGGAGGTCTGCGCATCGATGAAGTAGGCCTCAACCGGCAGGCCGCGGCTGGTCGCCCATTCTTCCGAGGCCAGCAGCACGGCGGCGGCGCCGTCGGTAAGCGGAGTGGAGTTGGCGGCGGTGAGGGTGCCGCGCCCAGATTTGTCGAACGAGGTCTTCAAGCTGGCCATCTTCTCCAGGTTGATGTCCTCGCGCATGTTGTTGTCGCGGTACACGCCAGCATACGGCAGCACCAGATCGTCCATGTAGCCCGAGCGGTAGGCCGCGGCGGCCTTCTTGTGGCTCTCGAAGGCAAGCTTGTCCTGCTCAGCCCGGGAAATGTGCCACTCCTGCGCCATCAGCTCGGCGTGCTGGCCCATGGAGAGGCCTGTGCGCGGCTCGGCCACCGACGGCGGCTGCGGCGCGAGCTCTCCGGGCGTGAAGCCCTTGAAGGCCTTGAGCCGGTCGGCAAAGGAGCGCGCGTTCTGCGCCTCGACCAGGCGGTGTGCGAACTTCTCCTTGAACACGATGGGCGCATCCGAGGTCGTGTCTGAGCCCATGGCTATGCCGCTGTCGATCTGGCCGACGGCGATCTTGGCGGCCAACCCCATGGCCGCCTGCAGGCTGGTGCCGCACGCCTGCTGCATGGTGATGCCGGGCGTTGTGGGCGCGAGCTTGGTGCCCAGCACCGCCTCGCGCGCCAGGTTCCAGTCCCTGGAGTGGGTGACGACGGCGCCACCCACCGCCTCGTCGATGTGCACGCCAGCGAGGTGGTACTTGTCGACCAGCCCGTTGAGCACGGCAGTGAGCATCTCTAGGTTGGATTTGTCCGCAAAGAGCGTGTTGGAGCGGCAGAACGGGATGCGCAAGCCGCCGATCACCGCCACGCGCCGAAGGGTTTGGTTCATTGAGGGCTCCGATGGGGCCAGACCGTGCGGGCCTGCCCCGTTCTGCAACCTGTTTGCCACCTAACGGTACGCTCGCTCAGACGGCGTGCCATGCGGTCAGACCCGGGGGCTGACCCCGACGACAGCTAGGCCACGGCGGGCCTTCGCAGCACCTCCACGTTCGACTTCTCCTCATTGGCGGCGAAGTGCAGCGGGCCGCCGCGGAAGGGTGCAAAACCGGTGCCGAAGATCACGCCGGCGTCGACGAGGTCGCCGCTTTCGACGATTTTCTCCTCGCGCACGCGCTCGGCCTCGTGGATCAGGGGGGCGACCAACTCGCGGCCCAGCCGCTCCAGCTCGCCCTTGTCCCATGCCGTCTGCGGCTGCGCCTTCTGAGGCTTGCCGTCCTTCCAGACGTAGAAGCCCTCGCCCGATTTCTTGCCGAGCTTGCCCGCCGCCACCATCTGGTCGAGCTTGGAGACACCCGGCGGCGCGATCTTCAGGATGTTGCCGACGCTGGCACACACGTCGAGGCCTACGGTGTCGGCCAGCTCGACGGGCCCCATGGGCATGCCGAAGGTGCGGGCGGCCTCGTCGATCTTCTCCTTCATCTCGCCGCGGTCCACGCGCTGCAGCGCCGCCATCATGTAGGGGCCGAGCACACGGTTGACGACGAAGCCGGGGCTACTCCGGGCGACCAGTGGGAGCTTGTCAATGGCGGTGACGAAATGACACCCCTTCTGCACTTCCTCTTCGCGCGTGTCCTTGCCGCGGATAACTTCGACCAGGGGCATCTGCGCGACGGGATTGAAGAAGTGGATGCCGATCAGGCGGCCCCGATTGGCGAGCGGCTCGGCGATCTCTTCGATCATGATGGAGGAGGTGTTGGTGGCGAGCACGGCGCCGGGCTTGAGCGTGCCCTCGATCGCCTTGAACAGGTTTTGCTTGGACTCCAGCCGCTCCACGATCGCCTCGATCACCACGTCGGCGCGGCCGATATTGGCGCCGCTGGGATCGGCCAGCAGGCGGGCCGCGGCGGCATCGCGTTCCGCCTTGGTTCTGAACTTGCGCTGGAACAGTTGCTTCTGCTTGGCGATGCCCTTGGCGATCTGGTCGGCGTTCACGTCCTGCAGCGACACCTCCATGCCGGAGGCCACGCACCAGCCGGCGATGTCGGCGCCCATCACACCGGCGCCGATCACCTGCACACGCAGGGGCTTGAAGGGCACTTCCTTGGGCGCCTGCCCCTTCAGCATCTCCATGAGCTTGAACACGCGCCGCAGGTTGCGCGAGGTTGGGCCCATCATTAGCGGCGCGAACGCGCGCGTCTCCGCCGCCTTCATGCCCTCGAGATTGGCGGCATGGGTCTCGAACAGCTCGATGAGCTTGAAGGGCGCGGGATAATGGTCCTCGCGCCCCTTCTTGGCGGTCTCGTAGCGCAGCTTCTTGGCAAGCAACTCGCGCGCCGGCCATTGCCGCGCCAGGTCCTTCCAGAAGGCCACCGGCTTCGACTTCAGCCTGCGCTCGATCGCCTTGCGGGCGGCCCACGGCAGGCTGAGCGGGCTCGCCACCAGTTCGTCAACGAGGCCCATGCCGCGCGCGGCACCTGCGCGGATCATGGAGCCCTTCAACATCATGGGCATGGCGGTGAGCGCGCCGGCTTGGCGGATCGAGCGCGCGGTGCCGTTGAAGCCGGGGAAGAGCCCAAGTCGCACCTCGGGGAACCCGAGCTGCGTGGCGTCGTCGCGCGTGGCGATGCGCCAGTGGCAGGCGAGGGCCAGCTCCAGGCCTCCCCCCAAGCAGAAGCCGTGGATGCAGCACACCACGGGGATCGGCATGCGCTCGATCCGATCGAGGTAGCCGTTGACAAGGCTCACGCTCTCGATCACCTCGCGCTCGCTCGTCAGCTGCTCGAACTCGCGCACGTCGGCGCCGACGATGAAGCCCTTCTCCTTGCCCGAGATGATGATGAGCCCGACCAGGCGGCGATCGCGCGCGCCGCGCTCCACCGCCTGCACAATGGCGCCCAGCTCTTCCAGCGCGCGCCGGCTGAACGAGTTCTGGCTCTCGCCCTCGCGGTCGAAGACCGCCCGGGCAATGCCCCACATGTCGACCGAGTAGCGCCAGTCGCGCAGCGCGTTGATGTCCGTCATGGTGTGTGCCTCGTCATTCTGCCGCGGCGCTCTCAATGGCGCGCGCGTTGTGCCCCGCCATCATGTAATGCGGCATCAGCTCCGCGGGATCGAAGTGGTCCACGGCAATCACACGCGCTACCAGCGCCTCCAGCTCGCGCAGCTGCGCCGCTTCCGCATCAGAGATGTCGCCCAGCTTCGCCGCATCGCCCACCCAGTCGGTGCCATGCACCCGGCGCACGCGGCCGGCGCGCACCGCGCGATCAAGCTTCCTCTCCGCCGTCTCGGCCGCCACGGCCTTGGCCAGGGTGACCTCCAACAGGCCGGTGGGATCGTCAGGGTTGTCCGACACATAGATGTAGCGGGTAAGGCGGTCGCGCACATCGCCAGGTGCCAGCACTAGCTCCACGCACTTGTGCGCAAGCCAGTCCGGCGCTGGCTTGTAGTGGGCACCAAGTGGGAACACCGCCAACCGCATCAGCCAGCGCACGGGAAACGAGGGGAAGTTGTCGATGTTGCCGCGCAGCGCCTCCTGAAAGCGGTGGAGGCCATTGCGGGCGCAGAGCGCCACGATGTGCCGGTCGCCCTCGGGCTTGCCGTCGTCCTCGTAGCGCTTCAACACGCAGGCGAGCAGGTAGAGCTCGGAGAGCGCGTCGGCGAGGCGGCCGGTGAGCTTCTGCTTGGTCTTGAGCCCGCCACCGAGCACGGCGACCGTGAGGTCGGCCACGAATGCGAAGTTGCGCGAGGCGCGCCACAGCTGGCGGTACGCCTCGGCCGTGCCGTAGGCCTTGTCGGGCACGCGCCCAAAGAGCCCGCCGGTGAGGTTGTGGAACGCCGCCCCGAACACGTTCGACACCGCGAAAGCGACGTGGTCGGTGAACGCCCGCTCGAAGGCCGCCAGCCCGCGCTCATCATCGCTGTCCTGACAGGCCTCGATCTCCTTGTAGAGGTACGGGTGCGAGCGCAGGGCGCCCTGTGCGAAGGTGATGAGCGAGCGCGTGAGGATGTTGGCGCCCTCCACCGTGATGGCCACCGGCATCATCTGGTAGGCGGACTGCAGGTAGTTGGACGGCCCGTCGCACACGCCCCGGCCACCGTGCAGATCCATGGCGTCGTTGACCGATCGGCGCATGCGCTCGGTGGTCTGGTATTTCATGATGGCCGAGATCACGGACGGCTTCTCGCCGCGGCTCACCATGGACGCCGTAACCCCGCGCGCCGCCTCGGTGACATAGGCGTTCTCCACCATGCGCGCGAGCGGCTCTTCCAGGCCCTCCATTTTGCCGATGGGGAAGTCGAACTGCTTGCGGATGCGCGCGTAGGCGCTGGTGTTGCGCAGCAGCGATTTCACGCCGGCCGCGGCCGACGAGGGGAGCGAGATGGAGCGGCCCGCAGCGAGGCATTCCATCAGCATACGCCAGCCCTGGCCCACCATCTTCTCGCCGCCGATCACCCAGTCGATGGGGATGAAGACGTTCTTGCCCCATATGGGGCCGTTGGGGAACGCCGCACCCGAGGGCAGATGGCGCCGGCCGATCTCGACGCCTGGATGCCCCGCCGGAATAAGCGCCACTGTGATGCCGCGCTCCTCCCCGCCGCCCAACAGGTTGTCCGGGTCGAAGACGCGGAAGGCGAGGCCAACCAGCGTGGCCTGCGGCGCCAGCGTGATGTAGCGCTTCTCCCAGGAGAGGCGCATGCCGACGACCTCGTTGCCCTCGTGCATGCCGCGTTCGACGTAGCCCACGTCGCGCATGGTGGCGGCGTCGGAACCGGACGCGGGGCCCGTCAGCGCGAAGCACGGCACCTCCACGCCCTGGGCTAGGCGCGGTAGGTAGTGCTCTTGCTGCTCGGGGGTGCCGTACTTTTCAATCAGCTCGCCGGGGCCGAGCGAGTTCGGCACCATAACAATAGTGCATGCGTCCGGGGAGCGCGAGGCGATGCGCCCGAGGATGAGCGACTGAGCCTGCGGTGAGAAGCCGAGGCCGCCGTGCGCTTTGGAGATGAGCATGCCGAGGAAGCCTTGACGCTTCACGAAGTCCCACACTTCCTTGGGAACTTCCCTTTCATTGTGGCGGATGGTCCAGTCCTTGAGCATGCGGCACAGCTCGTTGGTCGGGCCGTCGAGGAAGGCCCTCTCCTCCTCGGTGAGGGTAATGGGCGGAACGCTGCGCAACTTGCCCCAGTCGGGTTGGCCGGAGAACAGCTCGGCGTCGAAGCCGATGGTGCCGGCCTCCAAGGCGGCCTTCTCCGTGTCGGAAACCTTGGGGAGATTTCGCCTGATCAATTGGAACATGGGCCGGACCAGCAGGGCGTGCCGGATGGCCGGTACACACAGGGCCACAAGGACGGCTGCGACCACCCAGCCCGCGGCGCCGAGCCAACCCGGCGCCAGCTTATGGGGCGCGTCCATGAGGGCGCCGGTTTGCCACAGGAGCAGCGCCACGGCCAAGCCCGCCGCCCAGGCCCATAGCGGAGCCCGGCGCATGCCGAGCGCAAACGCACCGATGACGTAGAGGACCAGTAGCACCAGCTCGGGCATGGCTTTCACCTCCCTGCAGGCGCGGCGAATCACGCCTGTTACGTCATGCTAGATCAAGGCCTTAAATCTAGGCTAAGTTGACGTTAACGTCAAAGTCGGTGGTCGGTCGGGTCGGGCGCCAGCCAGACCTTCAGGCTACCCTTACGCTGGTAGCGTCATCATTTTGTGGACTCATCTCTCACAATCTCATGACTACACGATTTCACACAACAAATGTTCGGCGCAGACGCATCGGAAGCCGATGTTGGGTCGGCCGGATCCGCCCGCCTGATCCAGACCTGCCTCCTCGCCGCGAGTGCTCCGGGCTGAGCGCGAGGCGCTCTGCGGATCCTCAAAGAGCCTCACCACCATCCAACAGCAGCCAACGGCCTATCTTGCCGTCAACGCTCGGTCGGCTCAGGTGACTTTGGAGGTCTCGGCCTGGCGTTCAAAGCGTTCTTCCGCCGCGTCAAGGCCGCGAGGCGCCGGACTTCCCGCGTTTCAAAGCCAAGGAACGGCTCTCCGGCTATGTCATGCCCGAGGCGATTGGCTTCCCGTGCACGCCGGGCAAGGGGGCACCAGGGGCACCATGGCAAGCGCGCCTGTCGGGCTTCGGCGAGATCGCGTCGCGCCCCGCCAAGCGCGCACATCGGGCCCCGCGTCGCCTCGCCAGGTCGCGAACCGACCTGGGGCGTTGAAGGCGCCTGCGAACAAGTCATCACAGCCGCAGAGCGATATTTGGTCACAATGCGTCGCAACGCGCTTGATGGCGTTCGTTCATTTGACCTCCACCGTGAGCCGCATCGACGGGTGGATGCCGCAGAACGCCTCGTAGGTGCCCGGCTGGGGGAACCTTATCGTCACGCTCTCGCGTGGCTCCTGGGCGCCGGAGTTGAAGTTGAGCTTTGCGTCGAATATGCGCACGTTATGCGTGCGCGTATCGTCGTTGAGGACGGTGAGGGCCTGTGCCGCCTTGAGGCGAACGTGGCCGGGATTAAAGGTCTTGTTGATCTGGCTCACGACGGTGGCGTCCTGAGGCGGCGGTGGGCTCACGGGCCGGCCGCCGGCCACCCAGGGCTCGGTGGACGGTTGCGGAGGCGTGTCGCTCGACAGGGTCTCCAGGAACGCGACGAGGTCGGTGCGCTCGTCGTCGGTGAGACGCAGCTTCGCCGGCAGATCCCTGCTGCGCGTCGGGCGGTCTAACCCGCCCTCCTCGTAGTGCCGCAGCACGTCGTCAAGGGTGGCCAACGAGCCGTCGTGCATGTAGGGCGCGGTCCAAGCCAGCTCGCGCAGGGTTGGCGTCTTGAAGGCATGATCGGCGGCGGGCAGGCCGATCTCTTTGCCGCGTCCCCTGTCGCCGTCCGGCAGTCCGATGTCGTAGAAGTTGTGGTCCGTGAAGTCGAAGCCGACGTGACAGGAGATGCAGCGGCCTTTACCGGCGAACAGCCGAAAGCCGCGCACTTCCGATGGGGTGAGCGCATCGGCCTTGCCGGCCACCCACGCATCGAAGCGCGTGGGCGGCGAGACCAGCGTGCGCTCGTAGGCGGCCAGTGCGCCGGCGATGCTGTGCGGCGAGACCTCCGGGTCCTCCGGGAAGGCCGCCAGGAACGCGCCCCGGTAGCTCTCGTCCCTGGCCAGGCGCTGCGCCGCCGTCTCCAGCGTGCTGCCCATCTCGTCGGGGTGTTCCACAGGAAAGTGCACCTGCTCTTCCAGGCTCGATGCGCGACCGTCCCAGAACAGGAGCGGGCTGAACGCCGCGTTCCACAGCGACGGCGTGTGGCGCGCGAGGCTCCGGCCGGTGACACCCTTGCCTCTAACCTCACCGTCCGTGAAAGCGAGGCGGGGATCGTGGCAGGAGGCGCAGGCGATCGTGCCGACCGAGGACAGGGCCTTGTCCGCGAACAGCCGCCGGCCCAGCGCGATCTTCTCGGGCGTGGGCGCATTGTCGGCGGGATAGGGGACAAACCCCGGCCGCGTGAACTTCTCCTTCAGGCCCGCGAATGGGTCGGGCGACTGCGCTCTGGCCTGACGATCGATCGTGGCCGCCGGCTTGAGGCCCGCCAACGCGACGAAGACGGCCGCCGCACCCATGGCCGCCTTCAGTCGGCGTCCGCGCGACGTTGACACTGTCGGTCGTGGACGCATCGGGGCCAGCTTGCTCATCGGGTCATGGAGGAGGTGTGGAGCTCGATTTGCGAGATCAGGGCCGACATCTCGCCCACATCGAGCGCCGGCTTGGGCGGCGGCAGCGGCGCGGGCCAGGCCGCCTTGAGCTTGCCGAACGCCGCGCGGACCTTGGCCAGGGAGTCGGCGTCGAGGAGCGGCGGGCCGGCTGCGGCTTCCTCGATGACGCGCTCGGCACGCCATACGAAACCGCGGCTGTCCTGGTACTCCACGGGCTTTACAAAGACGCCGTTCTCCATGGATTCCGCGTATTCCGACTGCGCCGAGCGCAGCACCTCGATCGCCGACTGGACCACGAAGCGCTGCTCCGGCCGCATGAACGTCTTGGCGGTCCCGAGTGCGGCGTCGATGCGCTGCTCAACCGGTTTCAGGGCCCGTTCGTAGGCGCCCTTGCGCTTGGCTTTGACGGTCTGGGCCAGCGCCTTGAGCTCGCGCCCAAAGGGCCGCATATTGTGCAGCTTGATGTACTTCTCCATCAGGCCGTAGAGCTCCTCGGTGGGGTGCAGGAAGTGCGGCAGTGCCTCGTCCCACAGCTCCAGGTCGATCAGCTGCTGACCGACAAGCAAATGGCCGCGCGTCAGCTCGATGTCCCGGTAGAAGCGGACACGGGTGTCGGTCGGGCCGCCGTCGGTGAGGTAGGCCTCGCCGCCTTCGCCGGAGTTCAGGTTGGCGCCGCCGTTGAGCGCCGGCGGCAGCGGCGCGCCGTGGGCCTTGTGTTCCATCTCGTCATGGTCCACGTCCTGGGCGCCGATCCCCTGCGCCATCGAGGCGCTGGCGACGGTGGCAACACCGATGCCGACCCAAAGCTTGCGCGTGAACTTGGCCATAGCCACCCTCCTTCGGCTCCGGCGGGCTGTGCTGGGTGAAGTATACTCTGATTTTCAAGAATATGCGGTAGACGAGCGTCAGGACCCTTTCCGCGCCCCTTCGTGTTATATCTCCACCCCTAAGAAGGGGTTGACCCGTCTCGACGCATGATCCTGGCGATCTCCGACATCCTCTCTCACGGCGACGTGACAGCGCTTCGCGACGGCCTCGCCCAGGCCACATTCCTGCGCGGCGAAATGACGGCGGGTTGGGCCGCGCAGTCCGTCAAGTCCAACCTGCAGGTCCACGACGGCCCGGACGTCGAGGCCATGCGCTCGCTGGTGCGGACGCGCCTCATCGAGCACCCGATATTCGCCCTGGCCACGCGGCCCAAGACCATCATCGGCCCCCTGTTCGGGCGCTACCTGCCTGGCCATGCCTACGGCACTCACGTTGACAACGCCTTGATGGGCGGAGCGCGCACCGATGTGTCCTTCACCCTGTTCCTGTCGGACCCGGCAGGCTACGACGGCGGCGAGCTCATCATCGATACGCCCTCGGGCGAGGAGGCCTTCAAGCTGGCGGCCGGCAGCATCGTCACCTACCCCGCGACCACGCTGCACAGGGTGATGCCGGTGACGCGCGGCGAGCGCCTCGGCGCCGCCGGCTGGGTGCGGAGCTATCTGCGCGATCCGGCCGAGCGCGAGCTGCTGTTCGATCTGGAGACGGCACGGCGCCGCCTGTTTGAGCGCGAAGGCAAGACCGCCGAGGCGGACCTCCTCGCCAAATGCGCCACCAACCTCATGCGCATGTGGTGCGACGACTGAGGGCCGGCGGCTCCCGCGGCTTTATAGAGATGCGCCCCGCGCGAGCTGGCTCGGCCGGCAGGGGAAAACCGCCGGCCAGCCGTCTCCCCCCTCCCCTCAACCTTCTCGCGTTTCGCGGCGACTGCCCGACCTCTCCCCGTTCGCGCCCGCACAGCCGATGGGGAGGGCCAGGTATCTCATTCCGCCGCGGCCCGGTGCGCGGCGAGCACGTTGTCGGCCAGCTTACCCGTCAGTTCAGCCAGGTGGTGGAACTTCGCGGTATACGTGCCGACGCCGGCGGTGGCCGAGCGCAACTCCACGATCAGGTCCTGGATCTCCGACTCGGGCAGCTGCGCCCGCACCACGTCCCAACCCGGCCAGCCCTCGCGGGCATCGAAGCCCAGGATCTGGCCGCGCCGCTGCGAGATCATGGCGTTGACCTTCGCGGTGGCGTCGGACGGTATCGCGATCTCCACTTCCATCACCGGTTCCAGCAGCACCGGGCTGCACTTGGGCACGCCCTCGGCCATGGCGATGCGGCCCGCCTGGCGGAAGGCCATGTCGGAGGAGTCTACTGAGTGATACGAGCCGTCCGTGAGCGTCACGGCCACGTCCACCACCGGAAAGCCGCCCAGCGGCCCTCTCTGCAGGTAGTCCTGCACGCCGATTTCCACCGAGGGGATGAACTGGCGCGGCACCACCCCGCCGGTGATGGTCTCGGCGAACTGGAAGCCGGTGCCGCGCGCTAGCGGCTTGATGTCGATGACCACGTCGCCGAACTGACCGTGGCCGCCCGACTGCTTCTTGTGCCGGCCGCGGACCTCGATCCCCTTGCGGATCGTCTCCTTGTAGGGCACCTGGCGCGGCCTCGACTCGGCGTCCACGCCGTACTTGCGCTTGAGCCGCTCCAGGGCGACGCGCAGATGCATCTCGCCCTGGCCCCAAAGTACCATCTGATGCGTGTCCTTGGCATGGTCTAGGCGCAGCGACGGGTCCTCCTCGGTGAGCTTGGCCAGCGCGGCCGTCAGCTTCACCTCGTCCTTGCGGTCCTTGACGCCGATGGCGATGCCGTAGACGGGCTGCGGCGGCTCAGGCGCAGCGACTTGCGTGCAGCCCGCCTTGTCCGCGGAGAGCGTTTCGCCGGAGAGCGTCTTCTCGAGCCGCCCCAGAGCCACCGTCTCGCCGGCCTTCGCCGGCCCGCGCTTGCGCGCCTCCTGGCCCATCAGCGAGAACGCCGCCGCCGCCCGCTCCTCGGCGTGGGGGCCATGCACCACCGTGCCTTCGCCGAACTCGCCTGCCAGCACGCGCACCACGCTCATCTTGCCGCCGTGCGGGGTATAGACCGTCTTGATCACGTGGGCCGCCGATTTGACGTTCTCAAGCTTCAGCCGCTTGGCGGTGCGATCGACAAACGGGGCCTCGTGGCGCAGGGCCTTCAGGAGGCGCAGGATACCGTTACCGTTCTCGGCCGAGCCCAGCAGCACCGGCACGATCAGGCCCTCTTGCATGTCCTTGACCAGATCGGCGAACACCTTATCGCGCGTGGGCTGCACGTCGGCGAGCAGCTGCTCCATCAGCTCGTCGTCGTAGTCGGCGAGCTGCTCCAGCATGCGAAAGCGCGCCTCGCTCTCCCGGTCCTTGAGCGCCGTCGGGACCTCGACCACCTCGGCATTGGCCTGCTTGCGGTAGACGAACGCGCGTTCGAGCGCGAGGTCGACGACGCCGGATGCCCCGCCGTTCTCCCAGATCGGTATCTGCCGCAACACCAGCGGCTTGGTGCTGGCGGGCTGTAGGGTGGGCAGGATGTCGCGCACGCGCGCGTCGAAGGAATCGATCTTGTTGAGGAACAGGAAGCGCGGGATGCCGCGGTCCTCCAGTCGCTTCAGGATGAGCTGCAGAGCGGCTACGCGCTTGGGGTCGGGTTCGCACACGACGACGGCGGCATCGCACGCGGTGAGCGCAAGCGCCCCCTCGTGCTGGAATTCGATGGAGCCTGGACAGTCGATGAAGGTGAAATTGTCGCCGAGGAAGGTTGCGTCAGCAATGTTCAGCTCGACGCTCATGACGTGGTCGCGCGCCTCCGGGGAGGCGTCGCCAACGGTGTTCTTGTCGGCAACCACGCCCTGCCGGGTGACGGCGCCGCAACGGGTCAGGATGGCTTCGAGCAGAGTGGTTTTGCCAGAGAGATAAGGCCCAACCAGTGCGATGCAGCGGGAGCTGCGGCCGGCCGGGCCAGCGGATTGCCCCATGAGTTCCTCCTCAATTTTGCGCTCAGGCAATGGGACGCCCCCAGCTCGCGCGCGCCCCGCGCCTGAGCTTCATGGGGCGCGTGACAGTATCGTGAACCCGCGCCTCAGCCGGCGCAAGCGCTAACGGGGCCCCAACAGTTCGAGGGGTGCGCCCGACGCTCTTGCTGCATATGCGAGACCGAACAGTCACGATCTTTTCAACCGAAACTTGAGCGTCGCCACGAAGTGCCCGCAAATCGGGCGTACACAGTGGGTCAGACGCGGACAAGGACAGGGCTTGGAGCCGCAGGTTTGGCAGGAATTTTTGGCTGGAACCAACGCCTGGGCGTGCGGGTTTGGAGCGTCATGGGAATCGAGACACTCAACAGCGCTGCGTGGGCGGCCGGCTTCGCCATGGCCGCCTCGGAGGATGCCTTCGACGACGCCGTGCGCGTCAAGGAGGAGGCGGCCGACACCGATTGGCGGCCACGCGAGGCCGTTCTGGTGCGCCCGGTCGAGAAGTCGGACCGGCTCAAGGCGCTGTTCGGCTTCTTCCACTTCAGTCGGCGCGCACCCGTTTCGCCGGCCTAAGTGCCGACCTGAGCGTGGGTCAGCGCGGTGCGGGGCCGCTTTCGAACCACTTGGGCACAAAGCTCGCCCGACGAACGGGTCTGACCACGTCATCACGGGTATCTGCCCGCCGGAGCGCTGGCAACCCACCCCAGAACATCGTCGTGGTGCACCGACACCCACAGGTGTCCGGCGTTTGGCAGCTCGGTCATGACGCAATGGGGAATGCGCTGCGCCAGCGCGCGCACGGCCGCCAGCGGCACGTTGCAATCGCGGCTGCCGATCCAAAGGCGGGTCGGCGCACGGATCTTGCCAAGATCGACCTGCCACGGACGTGAGAACATGACAAGGTCGATGGTGGGCCCGGAGGTACCGGGCCGCAACCCCTCGCTGAAGCTGCGCAAGATGCGCTGACCGACATCGGGACGGCGAATCAGCCGCTTGTCGGGGCGCGCCGCGCGCCAGGTGGTGAGCCGGCTGGCGAGCCGCGGCGTGTGCGCCAGGCTCCAGCGGAACGCGCGCATGGCGGTGGAGACCGTGCGCGGCCGCCGCG
>JAFMSC010000253.1 GCA_017353825.1 Hyphomicrobiaceae bacterium
GCATCTTCAAGCTGAACGCGACGTTATCGAGGCAGTTGAGGTGCGGAAACAGCGCGTAGTTCTGGAACATCATGGCCGTGCCCCGCGCTGTCGGCGGCAGGTCCGTGACGTTGCGGCCGTCGATCAGCAGGTCGCCCTCGGTGATGCCCTCGTGCCCCGCGATCATGCGCAAGGTCGAGGTCTTGCCGCAGCCGCTGGGCCCCAGGAGACAGCAGTAGCCCGCTTTCGGCACTCTGAGGTTGATCGAGTCGACGGCGAGCGTGGCGCCGTAGCGTTTGGTGACAGCGACCAGCTCGACATCGAAGCGCGGGTCCATGCGTCCTCCGGTTGGTTCCGATCAAGTCGCTCGCCGTGACATCCACTCCCTGCGCCGCTGCAGTCTCAGCAGCACGACGAGGGAGACGCCGATCAGCAGGAACGAGGCGGCCGTCGTGAGCGTGCCGAGGGCGAACAGCATGGGCGTGGTCTGGCTGGAGATCAGCGCGTAGATTTCCAGCGGCAGCGTGTTTCTGGCGCCGATCGTAAGCGTGGTGCGCGCGTATTCGTCGTAGGAGAGGGTGAAGGCGCTCAAACCCACGCCGAGGATGCCCGGGAGCAGGATGGGCAGCGTGACGTAGCGCAGCCGCTGCCACGGTGTGGCGCCCAGATCGGCGGCGGCTTCCTCCCACGAGCGGTTGAACCGGTTCACGACCGCGAACATGGTGAGCAGCCCGAACGGCAGCGTCCAGGTGAGCTGCGCGCCCAGTGCCGAGGTGAAGAGGTCAGCCTGCAGCCCGAGGAACTGGAACCCGAGCCCGATGCCGAATCCGACCAGCAGGCTCGGCATGACCAGGCTCGAGACGGCGAGGTAGAAGACCAAGCCGGAGCCCGGGAACGGCCGCCGGTAGGCCAGCCCCGCGGCCACCGATATCAACACGGTCAACAGGCAGACGATGCCGGCAAGCGTCATCGATCGCCAGAACGCCACCGGGATGTTGGCCATCTGGCCCGGCCGCCATACATCGCGGAACCAGTCGAGCGATGGGTCGACGATCGGGAACGTCACGCCCCCATTAGGCCCCTGGAAAGAGAGGGCATAGATCACCAGCATGGGTCCGTAGAGGAACAGCAGGTAGGCGAAGAAAAGGGCGCCCAGCGCGTAGAAGGTCCACGGCCGGGCGTCGATCGGGTTCTGCCGGACGGGAGCTTCTGCCATGGGCGGCCGCCTCGCTATTTCACCAGCTCTTTGCGGACATCAACGATCCGCATCAGGCACCCCACCATGATGGCGACGATGACGACGAGGAGGATGGCACTGGCGGAGGCCGGCGGGTACTGCATGGCCTGAATCTCGACGGACAGGGCCGAGACGATGGACGCGCTCTGCCCGCCGCTCATCTGCCGGACGATGAAGTAGTCGCCCATCACCTGCGTAATGACCAGGATCGAGCCCAGCGCTATGCCGGTCTTGCTCAGGGGAATGACGACATGCGCCATGGTCTGCCAGCGGCTGGCGCCGGCGTCGCGCGCGGCTTCGACCAGCGAACGGTCGATCTTCGACAGCGCGTTGGCGATCGGGCCGATCATCAGAAGCGTGTAGAGATGCACGTAGGCGATGACGACCGAGAAGCTGGAGAACAGCAGGAAATCGAGCGGGCGCGAGGTGAGGCCAAGCGCCAACACGGCCTGGTTGAACGCACCGGAGCGGCCGAGGAACGGGATCCAGGCGATGGTGCGGATGATGGCGGAGGTGAAGAAGGGGATGGCACAGAGCAGAAAGAAGACCAGCCGGACCTTGCCGCTGCGCACGTGGAAGACCAGGAAATAGGCGATGTTGAAGCCGAGGAAGAGCGTGATCGCCCACACGATGGCCGCGAACTTGAGCGTGCTGAGGTAGACGCGCAGCGTCGAGGCGCTGGTCAGCACCTCGCGGTAGTTGTCGAGCAGGAACGCGGGGTAGATGCCGGTGCGGTCGTAGTCGAAGAAGCTCACCGCCAGGAACAGCAGGGTAGGCAGCGCGAACAGGACGAGCAGGATGGTCGTCAGAGGCAGGATCTGCAGCCACGACACCGCCCAGCCGGGAAGGCGGCGCGGCCTTGCCCGCGGGACGGGGTCAGACCCCTCGCGCAGAAGCTCGCGTTCAACTCCGACGCTGGGGGCGCGGGGTCTGATCCCTTCGTTTGCGAGTGCATCCACTACGGCGCCCGTCACGCGGCCTTCCTGGCTCTGTCGAGGCAGCGCATCAGCGGCATGATGCGGGTCCCGAACTGCTCCATGCCGATGACGAAATCGTCGAAAGTGAGCATCACGCCCCGCACGCCCGGCACCGCGGACATCTCGTCCAACATGCGTGCTACGCTGGCGTAGGAGCCGACCAGGACGCCCTGGTTGGTTGGCAGCTTGTCGCCGCCGAGGAGAGCCCGGCGGTTCGGCTGGGCGTAGATATCGGTCGAGGGGTCATCCTTGGCCTGTGCGTCGCGGTAGCCCGTGGCCTCCAGGTCGGTGCCGTCCTTGTAGTGCTGCCACTTGGCCTGTGCCGCCGCGTCGGTCTCGTCGGCGATCACCATGGTGAGCACCAGCGCGCCGCAGTCGCGCCCCGTCTCCTTGGTGGCGGCCACGAGCCTGGCGACGCTCGGGGCCACCGCGGCCGGCTTGTTCTCGCCGAAGCTCGCACAGAAATTGTAGTCGGCATGCTGGGCGGCATAGCGGGTGCCGGCGTCGCTCTGGGCGGCGCAGATGATGGGAATGCGCGCGCAGGGCACCGGCAGGCAGCGGCAGTCGTCCATCTGGAAGAACTCGCCCTTGAAGTCGGACTGTCCCGTCTCCCACAGCTCGCGCATGATGGTGACGTACTCGGCGCAGTACTGGTAGCGCCGCTTGTAGTGCTCGGCGCCGGGCCAGATGCCCATCTGCGTATACTCGCGCCGCTGCCAGCCGGAGATGATGTTTACGCCGAAGCGGCCGTGCGAGATGCTGTCGATGGTGACCGCCATGCGCGCCGCGATCGGCGGCGGCATGGTGAGCACCGCGCAGGTGGCGAACAGCTGGATGCGGCTGGTCACGGATGCCAGGCCGGCCATCAGCGTGAACGATTCGAGATTGTAGTCCCAGAAACGCGACGGCCCGCCGAAGCCGTGCAGCTTGATCATGGAGAGGGCGAAATCGAAGCCGAACCGCTCGGCCTTCTCCACGATGGTGCGGTTCAGGTCGAAGGTCGGCATGTACTGCGGCGACGTCGTGCTGATCAGCCAGCCGTTGTTGCCGATAGGGATGAAGACGCCAAGCTGCATGCGTAGTACCTCGAATTGTAGGTTGGGTTGGGCCCGTAGGGCCGTGACCCAACATGGCATCCGACAGCGTCATGTTGGGTTACGCGCTCGCGCCAACCCAACCTACGACTAGGACGTGATGAACTCGTTCCAGCGCTTCGTCAGGTAGCGGTCCTCGTCCATCACCGAGTTCCAAACGGCGATGTTGCCGAGCCGTTGATCGATGCTGCCGCCGTCGCGCACGTTGCCGGCCTTCTCCATGAGCTTCCCGAACGGATTGAGGATATCCGTGGCAGCTGGCTTGCCGCCGTACCAGTAGTCCCACTCGGCCTCGGTCAGGAACTTGCGCGCGTTCTCGGGCTGGGCCGCGTAATAGCCCTGGCGGGCGATGAAGGCGCCCTGGAATCCGCTCGTGTACCAGGTGAGGTACTCGTAGAAGCAGTCGCGCTTGAGTCCCTCGACATGCTTCATGACGCCCAGCGTGTAGCCCCAGCCCCGGAAGCCCTCCTTCAACGACTGGTAGGTGCACGGGATGCCGCGCGAGCGCACCGCGGCCACGGCGGGCGACCACATGGACTGGATCACCACCTCGCCGGCTGCCATCAGGTTCACGGACTGGTCGAACGAGGTCCAAAAGGAGCGGAAGTGACCGGCCTTCTTGATCTCCATCATGGTGGAGACGGTCTTGTCGATCTCATCCTTCGTCATGTTGCCCTTGTTGCCGTACGTGATGTCGCCGCGGGCCTCCAGCGCCATCGCCACATCGATGATGCCGATCGTAGGGTTGTCCTGCAGCGCGGCCCGGCCCTTGAAGTCGGGGCTCAGCAGGTCGGCCCAGCTGGTGATCGGACGCCCGGCGAGATCGGGCCGGATGCCAAGCGTGTCAGCATTGGTGACGGTTGGCACAGCTGTCAGCCATTCGGTCGGCGTTCCCGGCGTCACCTTCTGCCCGTCAGGGCCGGTCGCATAGAGGATCATGGTCGGCGTGATGCCCTGCTGAGGCGCCTTGCGACCGTCCGAGAATTCTCCCTTGGTGAAGAGCGGCAATGTCTTGTCCCAGTGCTTCACCTTGGACACCCGGATCGTCTGCAGCACGTTGCGACCGATCAGGTAGCGCATGTAGACGAGGCTGATGTCGGCGCAATCCATCGCGTTGGACTGCGACAGGAAGCGGTTGAGGAGGTCCGCGTTCTCGCTCGCCTGCATCTGCACCGTGAAGCCGAGGTCCTTGGTCGCCTGCTCGGCGATGGCCGGAATGGCGGTGACCGGCGGACCGGCATGGCGCAGCACGACGTCCTTGATGTTTTGCGCCCATATCGTGGGGAAGCCGCCGATCGCGCCTGATCCTGCCGACGCCCCGAGGACGGCCGCGGCGCCCTTGAGGACACCGCGGCGCGACAGGCCATTGCGCTTCGTCTTGCCGGATCGAGACATGGTCGCCACCTTTGTTGCGTCGGAGAGCCGCACGGGGCTACGCCGTCGCACGGCGCTCTGGATGCAGCGCATCCTGCGCGCATGCAGACTGATGCTCGCGGAGCGGCGCGAGCACTTCCGTGTTAACGGCTCAACTGGTCCCTACGCTCCAGCAATGACCGTGCCAGTCCGACGCGCGCCGCCGAATGCACGCTCCATGAGCCGAGACGGAAGGCAGGATGCCTGCTCACCGGACGAGATGCCCCAGCGGGAGGCGACGGTGCGCCGACCAAGACCCGGTTACGGCTGGTGTCGGAGCTCCGCCTTGCTGCTTCCCACGTCGCAAGCGAATCCTGTGCCCGCCGAGCGGGCGGCAGCCCGCCGAAAAATCGCGCATGACAAGGGGCAGCGCCCTTGTGCTCGCGGCGACTGCAAACGCTCGCGCGGGAGCGCTCCGCCGGTTCCCGTTCGGCCCTCGCTTCAATTCCGCGGCTTCAGGCGAAGAGGCAGGCTGTGGTCCTGATCGGGCTCGTCGGCACCGGCGATGGGTCTCAGGCCGAACGCCCGCAACGATCGCCGGATCGCCGCCGGGTCGAGGCCTTTGACGATCATGACCAGGCGGGAGCGCCGCTCGTGATCGGGCCAGGCCGCCATGTGGGTCGGAGGATGGACGAGGTGCTGGACGCCATGCACGGCCACCGGCGCGTCGCTGCCGGCCACATTGAGGATGCCTTTCACCCGCAGCACCTCGTTGCCGTGGCAGTGGACCAGCATCGTCAGCCAGATGCCGAACGTGGTCCAGTCGAGGGCGCCATCGAAGGTGAGGGCGATGGTACGGATGTCTGCGTCGTGGCGGCTCGGGTGCGCCTGCACCTCGTGCGCGCTGGTACCATGATCGTGCACGCCCTGTCCGCGGCGCGCATGGGAGTGTCCTGGCTCGACGTCGGTGGGCAGCCAGCGTGCAGGGATTGCCGTTGGAACGATCACCGCCCCGGCGCCGGGGTCCGCGTCGCCGGCGTGCCACAGCGACGCCAGCGGGTTGATGCGGCGCAGCCTGGCGATCAGCGCGGCCGTACGGTCGGCGGCGGCGATATCGGTCTTGGTGACCACCAGCCGGTCGGCCACTGCAACCTGCTTGACGGTCTCGGGCTGCCGGTCGAGCTGGGAGGCGCCGTTCACGGCGTCGACGGTGGTGATGACGCTGCGGACGCAGAAATGGTGCGTCAGCACCGGGTCGGCGCTGACGGTCGAGAGGATCGGGAAGGGATCGGCGAGCCCCGTGCTCTCCATTATGAGACGCCGGAACGGCGGTATCAGGCCGAGCTCGCGCTTCGACAGCAGGCCCTTGATCGCGGCTGAGAGCTCGCCGCGCACGGTGCAGCACAGGCAGCCGGATTGCAGCACCACCATGGTCTCGTCGATGCGCTCGAGCAGATGATGGTCGAGGGCGATCTCGCCCAGCTCGTTGATCAGCACGGCGCTGTCGGCGAGCGCCGGGTCGCGCAACAGCCGCTGCAGAAGCGTGGTCTTGCCGGAGCCCAGGAAGCCGGTGATGAGCGTGACCGGCGTGAAGTCCGGCACCGTCGCGTCCCCGGCCGCCTCAGCCACGGTCGGCCTCCATGCGGGCGATCAGACCGGTGTCGAGCGGATCGCAGGGCCGGCCGAGCAGGCGCTCCGCGACAGCCCACAGGTGCGCCAGGTTCTCCACCATCTCAGTGCGGCCGGTGTGGGTGGAGAGCACGAACGAGGCGCCCTGCCAGTCGGCGAGGACGAGCCCGTAGTATTTGAGGACCCGGTTGGCGGCCGCCACACGATGCGCCCGCTCGCGGCGGCGGGCCGCCGGGTCGGTGCTGTGCGTGTAGACCCCGGGCCGC
>JAFMSC010000254.1:0-4919 GCA_017353825.1 Hyphomicrobiaceae bacterium
CCTGGCGTCGGGTCTGACGATCTCTCAGCTGGTCTCGACCGCCTGGGCGTCGGCATCGACGTTCCGCGGCTCCGACAAGCGCGGCGGCGCCAACGGCGCGCGCATCCGCCTGGCGCCGCAGAAGGACTGGGAGGCCAACCAGCCGGCGCAGCTCGTCAGGGTGCTTGCAGCCATCGAGGAGATTCAGAAGGCATTCAACGCGGCTGCCGCCGGCGGCAAGAAGGTCTCGCTCGCCGACCTGATCGTGCTCGGTGGGTGCGCTGCAGTGGAGCAGGCGGCCAAAAACGCCGGGGTCGGCGTCGAGGTGCCTTTCGTGCCTGGCCGCACGGACGCCTCGCAGGCGCAGACCGATATTGAGTCCTTCGCCGTGCTCGAGCCGGTCGCGGACGGATTCCGCAACTACCAGAAGCAGCAGTACGCGGTATCAGCCGAGGAACTCCTGGTGGACAAGGCGCAGCTGCTCACGCTGACGGCGCCGGAGATGACGCTGCTCGTCGGCGGCTTGCGCGTGCTCAACGCCAACGTGGGCAAGTCCCAGCACGGCGTATTCACCAAGCGCCCCGAAACGCTCACCAACGACTTCTTCGTCAACTTGCTCGACATGGATACGGCGTGGAAGCCGGTCTCTGATGCGCAGGATGTGTTCGAGGGTCGCGACCGCAAGACCGGTGCGCTGAAGTGGACCGCCACCCGTGTCGACCTTGTGTTTGGGTCGAACTCGCAGCTTAGGGCCATCGCAGAGGTCTACGGCCAGGACGACGCGAAAGATCGGTTCGTGCGCGACTTTGTGGCGGCCTGGGCTAAGGTGATGAACCTCGACCGGTTCGACCTCGCCCGATCCTGATCGCCGGCGGATCCGCCACCCCGCGCAAAGGGCGACTTGAAGGCGGGGCGGCGAAGGCGGGGCGGCGTCTTCCCAAGCAAGACGCCGCCAGCGGGCTCGGCGACAGCCCTCGGTGGGCCTCAAAGGTGGGGTCGTCCCTCTAACCGCGCACGGTCGGGTGCGCGGGATCGGCGGGCGCACGCATAAGGGCAGTGGCAGCGCGCGTCCCTCTATCGAGCAGCGCGACGCGGACGCGGCATTGGCTGCCCGCGGTCGCAACTCGCACGGCGCGCAATTTGGGCGGCTTGACAGCGAACCGGGGAACCTGACACATACCTCGAACTCGAAACACGTTGTCGGCCCATCGCTTTTTACCGCCTCCGCGCTCTTCCATCCCTCATCCGCTTTTCCATCCGCAACCCACTTTGTTGCGTCCCTAATCCGTCTTCCCATCCAAGACCACAAGGGCGGGAATATGAAGGTCAACATCCGGCCGCTTTCGCTCCCCGGTGTGGGTCTCATTGCGGGAACGCGCATATCGGACCGCCGCGGCTATTTCTCGGAGTGTTATGTGCGCGCCGACTTTGTAGCGGCCGGGTTGACCAATGATTTCATGCAGGACAACCAGTCGTGCTCGGTGGCCGTGGGCACCGTGCGTGGGCTGCATTTCCAGTCTCCTCCGTTCGCGCAGGCCAAGCTGGTGCGGGTGCTGAAGGGCCGGATCCTCGATGTCGTCGTGGACCTGCGCCGGTCGCGGCCCACCTACGGCCGGCACGCCGCCGTCGAGATCGGCGAGGAAGGCGGCGAACAGCTTTACGTGCCCTCTGGGTTTGCGCACGGGTTTTGCACGCTGGAGCCGGACACGGTCGTGCTTTACAAGGTCGACAACGCCTATTCACCGCAACACGACCGCGGCGTCAATTGGGCTGATCCGGAATTGGCAATAGACTGGCCGGTGCGGGAAGGAGACGCGGTGATCTCCGACAAGGATCGCGCCCTGCCGCGCTTGCGCGATCTGCCGCCTTATTTCGATTGAGGGACGGGAATAGGGGGAATTCGGGGACAATGCGCATACTCATAACAGGGGGCGCGGGGTTTATCGGCTCGGCCGTCTGCCGGCGGCTCGCGGGCTCGGTCGAGTGCCTCGTCAACGTCGACCGGCTCACCTATGCCGCCAACCCACGGTCGCTCGACGCCATCGCCGATCATCCCGGCTACGCCTTCGAGCGCGTAGACATCTGCGACCGGCCGGCGCTCGAGGCCGTGTTCGCCCGCTATCGTCCCACCGTCGTGCTGCACCTGGCCGCCGAGAGCCATGTCGATCGCTCGATTACCGGCACCGCGCCATTCATCGAGACGAACCTCGTCGGCACCTACCAGATGTTAGAGGCGGCGCGGCACTACTGGCACGGCCTGCCGCGCGACCTGGGCGAGCGGTTCCGCTTCATCCATGTCTCGACCGACGAGGTTTACGGCTCGCTCAGCGCGGACGGCCGCTTCTCGGAGGAGACCCCCTACCAGCCAAGCTCGCCCTATTCGGCCAGTAAGGCTGGCTCCGATCACCTGGCGCACGCCTGGTTCAGGACCTACGGACTGCCCACCATCATTTCCAACTGCTCCAACAACTACGGGCCGTATCAGTTTCCCGAGAAGCTGATCCCGCTCACCATCATCAATGCCCTCGCCGGCAAGCCCATTTCGGTCTACGGCGACGGCTCGAACGTGCGCGACTGGCTCTATGTGGAAGACCACGTCGAGGGCCTCGTGGCGCTCATCAACCGCGGCGTGGCGGGCGAAAAATACAACTTCGGCGGCGACAGCGAGCGCACCAACCTGACGGTGGTGCAGCAGATCTGCGACCTTGTCGATGGCTTCAGGGCCTCGGAGCGGCCCCGACGGTCGCTCATCACCTTCGTGACCGACCGGCCGGGCCACGACCTGCGCTACGCCATCGACGCGAACAAGGCCCGCCGCGAGCTTGGCTGGCGCCCCTCGGTTGACTTCGAGGCCGGCCTGGCGCGCACGGTAGGATGGTATCTCGACAACCCGGGCTGGTGGGAGCCCCTGCGGCGCGGGGTCTACGACGGCGAACGCCTCGGTCTATTGGAAGCCAACGCCTGACGAAGCTTCCGAGAAGCCCCGAGGGAGCGATGAGGAGCCATGAGCGGGGAGCCTCCGATCTTGGTGGCTGGCTGCGCAGGCCAACTGGCGCGCTGCCTTGCCGAGGCGGCCGTCCGCAACGGCGTGCGGCTCGTTGCCCTTGGACGGCCCAACCTCGACATCTCAGATGCCGGCTCGATCGCCCGGACGGTGGCCGCCATCCGGCCCAGTCTGATCGTCAACGCGGCAGCCTACACGGCCGTGGACAAGGCCGAATCCGAGCCCCTGCGGGCCTTCGCGATCAACCGCGACGGCCCCGCCCGGCTTGCTGCCGCGGCAGAAGCTGCGCGCATCCCCTTCATCCACATCTCGACCGACTACGTCTTCGACGGCCGCAAGCCGACCCCCTATTGCGAGGACGACCCGACGGCGCCGCTCGGCATCTACGGCCTCTCCAAACTCGAAGGCGAGGCCGCGGTCGTTGAGGCCTGCCCCTCAGTCCTCGTGCTGCGCACGTCGTGGGTCTACAGCCCCTACGGACAGAACTTCGTTACCACCATGCTGCGGCTCGCGGAGACCCGCACGAAGGTGCGCGTGGTGGCCGACCAGCACGGCGCTCCCACGGCCGCCGCCGACATCGCCGCCGCCGTCCTTGCCCTGGCGCCGGAACTGCTGACGGGCCGCGGCAGCGGCGGGCTTTATCATCTCGCGGCCGAGGGCAGCACAACCTGGCACGGCTTTGCGGCTGCCATCTTCGCTGGATGGAGAGCGCGCGGACGCCCTGTCCCCGACCTGGAGCCGATCGCCACGGCAGAGTATCCGACACCCGCCAAGCGGCCCGCCAACTCGCAGCTCGACTGCAGCAGGATCGCGCGCGACTTCGGCATCCGGCTGCCGCCCTGGCAACAATCGCTGGCGGCCTGTCTCGACGCCCTGGCCGCCGCGCCGGCGGAGGCCTCACCATGCTGAAGGGAATCGTGCTTGCGGGCGGAAGCGGCACGCGCCTTTATCCCATCACCCGAGCGGTCAGCAAGCAGCTGCTGCCGGTCTACGACAAGCCGATGATCTACTACCCGATCTCCACGCTGATGCTGGCGGGCATCCGTGACATCCTCGTCATCACCACGCCTGAGGATCGCGGCCCCTTCGAGCGCCTGCTGGGCGACGGGGCCCAATGGGGCATCCACCTCGGCTACGCCGAGCAGCCCAAGCCCGAGGGCCTGGCCCAGGCCTTCCTCATCGGCGCCGATTTCATCGGACGCGATCCGGTCGCGCTGGTGCTCGGCGACAACATCTTTTTCGGCCACGGCCTGCCCGAACTGCTGGAGCGCGCCCGCAATCGCGGAAAAGGGGCCACCGTCTTCGCCTACCAGGTACGCGACCCCGAGCGCTATGGCGTGGTATCCTTCGACGAGGCCGGCCGCGCGATCTCCATCGAGGAGAAACCGAAAGAGCCAGCCTCGAGGTGGGCCGTCACTGGGCTCTACTTTTACGACAACGACGTGGTGCGCTACGCGCATGAGGTGCGGCCGTCCTGGCGCGGCGAGCTCGAGATCACCGACATCAACACGCGCTACCTGGCAGACGGTGCGCTCAGCGTCGAGCGCATGGGCCGCGGCTACGCCTGGCTCGACACGGGCACCTTCGACTCGCTCATCGACGCCGCTGGCTTCGTGCGCACGCTCGAGGAGCGGCAGGGCATGAAGATCGCCTGCCTGGAGGAGATCGCCTACCGCAGCGGCTTCATCGACGCCGACCGGATGCTCGCGGCGGCCGCCCAGCTGCAGAAGAGCGGCTATGGCGACTACCTGCGCCGCCTGGTCGCAGAGGAGTGAGGCCGACGCAAGTCGCGGGCCGGGGTCGCGCAAAGTTCCATCAAACCGACAGCCCGGCGCCTGGCTCGTCCTGATGGAGCCAGGGCCCGACGACCCCCGTGGGTTGTTCGCGCGCAGCTTCTCGGTCGATGGGTTCGCCGGCCACGGGCTCAACAGGAGCT
>JAFMSC010000254.1:4929-6523 GCA_017353825.1 Hyphomicrobiaceae bacterium
TCATAGCCCGAGGTGCCCGCGTGCATTCGCTCTGTCAGGAACCTCACGCCTTTGGCACCCAACGACCCCCGTCGCCACCCACAGCCGCAAGCCGATTGTCTTGCGCCCATCAGGCTCACCCGGGCGCCGCCACGGACAGGCCCCGCACGTTGTGCTTATTGATCAGGCTCGCAACGAGGCCGGAAGCCTTCGCCTCCTCCACGAAGTCGCGCAGGAATTGGGCGCCGGCCGTGTTCCGCCGCCCGGTGCCGATGGCCTGCTGCACGGCGGTGAATTTGCCCTCGAGGATGCGCGCGCCGGGCAGCTTCTCCACGTCCGACAGAAGCCGCGGCTTGAGCCCTGCCAGCACGTCCAGCTTGTCCCTCACGAACTCATCGTAGGCGCTGTCGAGCGTACCGGTCTTCACCAGCGTGGCATGCTTGATGTTGCGGTCCAGCCAAAGGCCATAGGCGCTCCGCCCGGTGACGCAGATGCGCACGCCCGGCCGGTCGACGTCGGCCAGCGCCTGGATTGGCGATCCCGCCGGCACCAGGTAGGTGGCCTCGATCTCCACGTAGGCGGGCGTGAAGGCGATCTTCTCGGCGCGCTGCGGCTCGGCGCCGATCAGCCCGATGTCCCACGCACCCGTCTCGGCCGCATCGGCCAGTTCGCCAGGGGTCTTGTAGCTGACGTAGGTCACCCGCACGCCCAGCCGGCGCGCAATCTCGGCGGCCATATCAGGGGCGACGCCCACGGGCTCGCCCGACTGGGTCCTGCCCGAGACCAGAAGGAAGTTGGAGAGGTTGAGCCCGGCGCGCAGCACGCCGCCGGGCGCCAGCTCCGTCTTGACTTGCTCTGACATCCTGGAGCCCCTCTTGCGGTTGGAAGGCAATCAGCCAAGCAGGCGAGTATGCCAAATATGCCCCGCTTCAGCCGCCTCGCCTACTGCCCTGTTGCCTTGCCGCCTTATGGTCCTGCCGCCCGCTGTGGCGCGTCGATCAGCGAGCGCACACGCTGACGCAGGTCGCGGATCGCTGGGTCGTCGAGGCCCAAGAGCTCGAGCCGGTCGGCGAGGTTCTCCAGATACTCAAGGCAGGTACCGCGTACCCCGCGGCCGGTGGCGATCAGCCGGGCCGTCTCCTCGATGTCGAGCCGCACGTAGCGGTCGGATTGCCGGTTGATGACGAACGCCACGGCCTCGAGAGGTCCCTGCGGCGTGTCGACCGGCACAAAGGTGGGCGTGTAGCTGCCGGCCAGCATCTCGCGCATCCACAGGATTTCCGTCTCCCGATCCACGTGCTCGGCCGGGATGCGCAGCGCCAGGCCCTGGCAGGCGCCGCCGCAGTCGAGCGCGGCCATCATGGCTGGATTGTCGGCCGAGCCGCGGCCGATGCGGCTCTTGAGGCAGAAGCTGCGGTGGAAGCCTGACAACATCGCCGTCCTGATCTCGACCACGTGAATTCCCGGGTCCCACATCAGCGACCCGTAGGCGAACACCCACAGGTCCTGCCCCTTACGCGCGAGGACGCCGGCGCGCGTCGCCTCACGCTCAGCGTCGCTGAGGCGCCAGTTCTCGGGGTAGCCGTTCGCGCGTGCAACGAGGTCGAGATCGGCG
>JAFMSC010000255.1 GCA_017353825.1 Hyphomicrobiaceae bacterium
GGGGACCGCCCGCTCAAGGTCGCGGACCTTGAGTGCTGTCATGGCAAAGTCTCCATAGGCTCTCTGGTCGTTTTGCAGCGCTGACCGGCTCCTTGCAGCATCCTCCCAACAAAGGCCAAGACCTGGGCGGTCGTTGCCGTTGGGCTTGGTAGATGATCCTGACGAGCCGAACCGTCCGGAGCTAGGCCTTTCGCGGTGCGAGGTGAGGGCCAACACTCGGGCCAACACTCGGGGAGGTGGCGGCGGAGCCTGGTCTCAACGCCAGGCATCGACCGAGACGGTCGTGCGGTAGGTCGCGCCCATGATCTGCCAGTACCCGTTCGCCTCGCCGCCCACCACGATGACATTGATATTGCGGATGTCGAAGGTGGGGACCAACTCGTCCGGGTCGGCCTCGAGCTTCGAGGCCATCGGCTCCTCGCCGAAGGTGGCGCGCGGATAGACGTAATTCTGTACGAGCTGGAGATCCCAATAGCGCCCGGCCGGCATCCGGGCGGTCTCATGCAGCCAGGCTATCAGCTTCTCCTTGGTGTCGAAGCCGCCGCGGTCGATGAACTGGCGCGCCGCAATCGGGTCGAGCAGCAGAACCGGCGCGGTAATGGCATCGACGCCCGCCAGCATGTCGCGCACGTGCTCGCGCCAGTAGCGTTCGCGGAGGCCGAGACCGAAGCTGGTCGAGCGGCAGCCCCAGAAGATGCTGACGGTCGAATCCTCCGGCTTGAAGCCCTTCTGGACATGCAGCGGAGTAAAGGGGCTGCGCTCCTCGTTCTCGGCGAAGGTAAGGTTGTTGTAGGTGTAGCCATTGCCGAGTGAGCCCATGTAGGTCTCGCCGACCACCGACCCGCCCTGGCCGTTCTGCGACAGGAAGCCGTAGGCTCGGCCGATGGTGGCGTTGGCGTGGTTGTAGGGACCGAGCGCGCCGACCCCTGAGTTCATGCCGATCTCGTGGCGGATCGGGCCGTTCACCAGCACCATCGCCGACGCCGAGCTGGAGCTGGAGCTGCGCGCTGAGATGTTGGACGCGGCGAGTGCGAGGATAACGGGAAAGTATTCCGGCCACGCACCAGCCATCACGGCATTGACCGCCACCTTCTCGACGGTGAGCTCCCACTGGCCGCGGTTGGCGGTCGCCTGCATGTGCCCGACCACCTCATCGGGCGCGTGGCTGGTGTGCGCGAGCATCTCTGCCACCCGCTCCTCGGTCGGCAGCACGATGGGCAACGTGTCGGTCCAGTGGTTCTCCAGGAACAGCCGGTGCAGGTTCTCCTCGGTGTCGGGCCCAACGAGCCGCGGCGTCGACCGGTCGAACTCCGCAGCCGGCGGCTGTGGCGAGCGCGTGAGAGCTTCGATCACCTCCTCAATTACGGGGCGCCCGGAAAGCGGGTTGCGCCCTGCCACATAGGCGGCGAGCTCGGCCTCGGACTTGCCCATCACCGGCTGCGGGACGAACACGGCAGGCGCGTGCGCCAGCCCGTTCACCTTGGCCGTCGAGCGCACCACCTTGTCGAACTTGTCGGTGTGGAGCGCCACGGTGGGCACGCCGTATTTCGACTCCAGCGTTATGGCGTGGGCGGTGACGGCAGGCGCGCAGGTGGAGCAATGGCCGACACCGAGGATGGCCGCGTCGCCGTTCGCCTTGATCTCCTCCCAGGTCTTGGGATCGTCGCTTCCGTAATAGCTGGAGAGCGATACCAATCTGGTCTTCACCTGCGGCCTATGGCGGATCAGCCAGGCCTGCACCTGCTTGAGCAGCTCGATTGAGTCATCGAAGCGGCAATCGACCAGATAGACCGTCCTGCCGTCCAGGCTCTCGGGCCGGCTCGCGGCCGACTTGCGCGCAACCTTCGGCGGATGGCCAACGGGGTTCAGAACCGAAACCTGTGCGCTAGTCCTGATCCTGCCTTCCTGCTCGACGACGTTCATCGGACCACCCTGCGGGATTGGGAAGAGGCAAGTGGCGATGAGTGTAGGACTCAAGAGGGGGCCACGTGTACTGCTGCGGGCGCCTAGCTTCCTTGCAGAAGCATGGGAGCGCTGGCCCGCTGGCCGCGGATAAAGGGATGGGAGCGAGTGCGCCCGGTCGTTTCCGTGTATATCACAGACAGACCCGCGCGTGTGGAGTAACGCGCCATGTTTCGCCATGGGGAGGAGAGAATGGCTTCACGCATGCTCGGCCGGCTGGCTGCGGTCGCCGCAGCTCTGGCCCTGGGCGCCGGCGCCCCCGGGCACGGCGTCGCCCAGACGCAGCAGATGACCGATCACGAGGGCGAGCTCTACGCAGCCGCCAAGAAGGAAGGCGCGATCGTCTGGTACGTATCGCAGACCACCACCGAGTTTGCCGACCTCGCCTGCCGTCAGTTCGATGCCCGATATCCCGGCGTCCACTGCAGCGCGGTGCGCGCCAGCGGGCAGGTTGTGATGCAGCGCCTGATGCAGGAGGTGAAGGCGGGCGCCGTGCAGGCGGACGTCATGAGCAGCAATGACGACACCCAGATGGTGATCCTCGACCGCGGCGGGCAACTCGCCGAGTACACGCCGGAAAATGCGAAGTACATGCTTGCCTCGCTCATCAAGGCCGGCAACGCCGGCAAGTGGAGCATCACCTCGGTCGCGCCGCTCGGAATGATGGCGAACAAGGGCCTTGTGCCGGCCGGGGAGGCGCCGAGGGACTGGAAGGACCTGCTCGATCCCAGGTGGAAAGGCCAGATCGCTATCGGCCATCCTGGATTCTCCGGTAGCGTCGGCGTTTGGGTCGTCACCATGAAGAAGCTGTACGGCTGGGACTACTTCGAGCAGCTCGCCAAGAACCAGGTGCAGGTCGGCCGCTCGATCGGCGACGGTGTGAGCCTCGTGGAATCCGGCGAGCGCAAGATCGCGGTCGTGCCGATGACCCTCGCCGAGGGCAGCAGGCAGCAAGGCCGGCCGACCAGCCCGATCTATCCGGCGAGTGGCCTGATCCTGCCGCCAGGCGTCACCGCCGTCATGGCGAAGGCGCCTCACCCCAGCGCGGGGCGGCTGTTTCTAGAGTTCCTGCTGAGCAAGGACTACTCGGAGACGCTCAGGAAGACTGCGCGCTGGCCGCTGCGGACCGACGTTCCCGCGCCGGAAGGCATGCCGGGCCTCGACGGCATGAGGCTGATCTCGACGCCCACCCAGGACGTGATGGATCAGCTTAAGGAGGTGCAGCAGCAATTCCGCGATGCGTTCGGCACCTGAGCTCCCGGCATGACCACGCTTTCGAGCTCGCACGGAGCGCTCTCGGACCGTAAGGGTCGGATCGCGGTCCGGTCGCGGTTGCGGCCAGCCTCGCTCGTCTGGTTGGCGCTCGCGGCTGTTCTCCTCGTGCTGGTGCTGGCGCCGATCTCGCAGCTGGTGATCGTGAGCTTCACCCATCCGGACACCGGCGCCTTCACGTTCCAGAACTACGTCGAGGCTTATGGGCGGCCCCGTCATGTCGCGGCCCTCGTCAATTCCCTCAAGATGGGTGCTGGGACGGTAGCCCTGGCCCTCCTTTTCGCCGTGCCGATAGCCTGGGCCTGCGCCCGCACCGACATGCCGTGCCGCGCGTTCGCGCGGCTCGCCATGCTCGGGGCCTTCATCACACCGCCCTATCTGGGCGCGGTGGGTTGGATCCTGCTCGCGGGACCTAACGCAGGTTGGATCAACCGCCTGTGGCACGGCCTAACGGGCGCCACGGAGCCGATCGTCAACATCTTCAGCTTTTGGGGCCTGGTGCTGGTGATGGCCTCCAGTACGTTCTTTCTCATCTTCGTATTCGCGACGACCGCCTTCGAGATGATCAACTCGGAGATGGAGGACGCCGCGAATATCCTTGGCGCCGGCACGCTGAAGACCGCCGTCAAGATCACATTCCCGCTCGTGATGCCGGCGATCCTCGGCGGCGCGCTGCTCACGTTCCTGATCTCGATCGCGCTGTTCGGGGTGCCGGCGTTGATCTCCATCCCCGCACGCTATCCGGTGGTGGTGATGCAGCTCGCCGAATTCTTCGGCTACCCGCTGCAGGTCGAGGTCGCCGCCGCCTATTCCATCCCGCTGCTCCTGATCACGGTGGCGCTGCTCGGCCTGCAGCGGCTGATCCTAGCACGGCGCGCCTATTGGGCCGTGTCGGGAAAGGGCGGCGAGCGGCGGCTGGTGCGGCTCGGGTATTGGCGCTGGCCGATGCTCGCCTATGTCCTCATCGTGGCGGCGATCACGCTGGTGCTGCCGCTGTCGGTGCTGATCCTGGCGGCCTTCAGCAAGGTGTGGACCGCGGGTCTCGCACCCGGCAACCTCACGCTGCGCAACTTCACCTATGTCCTATTCGAGCATTCGACCTCCCGGAGGGCGCTGGCGGCAAGCATCGGCCTTGGCGCGATCGCGGCGACGGCGGGCGTTCTGCTCGCGCTAGGCGTTGCCTATGTCGTGCAGCGCCGGTTGTTACCCGGAGCTGGCGCGCTCGCCTTCCTGTGTCTGGCGCCGTTCGTGATTCCCGGCATCGTGCTGGCGATCGGCTTCTATGCGGCCTACGCACTGCCGCCGCTCGCCCTCTACGGCACCTATACGCTGCTCGCGCTCGCGCTCATCACGCGCTTCCTGCCGATCGCCTTCTCCGCGAGCGCTGCGGGCATCCGCAGCATCCATCCGGAGATGGAGGACGCGGTGCTGATCCTCGGCGGCGGCCGGCTCACGGCGGTTGCCAACGTGGTGGCGCCGCTCCTCAAGCGCACCCTGGCCGGCGCGTGGCTCTTGATCTTCGTGCCGGCCGCCCAGGAGCTTTCCACCGCCGTCTTCCTCGTGGGGCCGACCACCCGCGTGGTGTCGGTGGTGTTGCTCGACATGAGCGAGGAGGGGCGGATGGAGCTGCTCGCTGCCCTCGGCGCGGTTTTGCTGGTCATCATAGTTGCTGTGGTGGCCCTTGGGCTGCGCATGATGGGGCGCGACTTCATGCTGCGGAGGGAGCTATGACCCACCTCGCGCTCGTCAAGCTCGGCCGCCGCTTCGGCTCGGTCGATGCCGTCAAGGACGTGGACCTGGAGTTGGAGTCGGGCGAGTTCGTCTCGCTGCTCGGCCCGTCGGGCTGCGGCAAGACCACCACCTTGCGCATGATCGCCGGGTTCATCGAGCCCACGTCCGGCACGATCAAGCTCGGCGGCAGGGTGATCTCTTCGCCGGCGGGCTCGCTGCCGCCCGAGAAGCGCGGCATGTCGATGATCTTCCAGAGCTACGCCATCTGGCCAAACATGACGGTGTTCGAGAACGTCGCCTTCGGGCTCAAGCTGCGCAAGCTCGCCCGCGAGGAGATTCGCAAGCAGGTCGGCGCAATCCTCGAGATCGTGCGCCTCGGCGACCTTGCCGATCGCTATCCAGCCGAGCTTTCCGGCGGCCAGCAGCAGCGCGTTGCGCTCGCGCGCGCCGTCGTGATCCGGCCCGCGGTGCTGCTGCTCGACGAGCCGCTCTCCAATCTCGATGCCAACCTGCGCGAGGAGATGCGGTTCGAGATCCGGCGCATGCACGACGAGCTCAAGATCACCACCGTCTACGTTACCCACGACCAAGCGGAGGCGATGGTCACATCGGACCGGATCGCGGTCATGAACAAGGGGACCATCGAGCAGATCGACGCGCCGGTCGATCTCTACATGCGGCCGCGCACCCGATTCGTCGCGAGCTTCATCGGCCGAACCAATTTTCTTCAGGCGCGTCGGGAAGGCGACGTGCTCGCGTTCGACGGCTTCTCGGTGCCGCTCGCCGCCTTGCCGGGACCTGTCCCGGACGGTGGCGCCGTGACCGTCTCCGTGCGTCCGCATGCCCTGCGCCTCTCCGCCGAGCGGCCGGAGGCCGGCGCGCGCGTGGTTCTGGAAGGCCGCATCGCGCGGCGCGCGTTCCTGGGCGAGACCTGGAGCTACCTGTTCGCGCCAACGCGCGGCCGCAGCGCGCTCACGGTGACCGCAGCGCCGGAGAAGATATTGGAGAACGGCGCCGCGGCGTGGCTCGCCATCGACCCTTCGCAGCTGGTGCCGATCGCGTGATACGACAAGCCCGCCAGGCGACGGGCCGCGTTGGGCGACCGGGCTGACCTGGAACAGGCAAGCCCACGTTCGTGGGTCCCGTATCGGTTGTCGAGCAAGCGACGGAAGGCGGGTTGGTTCGCGGTCTTGCCAAGCGCAAACTGCTGGCCGTGGCGCTCGCCAACAAGATGGCGCAGCGCTCGGGCGATGGTCGCAAGGATGAGGAGGACGGTGCGCAGGCCGCGGTGCTCAAGGCGTCGGCTGACGGTGAGCAGGCCAAAGCCGGGGCACGGCACAGGGAGGGCAAGGAGCGAAGATGCGCAATCACGAGCGGTCGAGGTGACTGGACCCCAGCAATATCCGCACCGTCGTCGTGGTGCCGACCACGTCGGGATGGTGGGAGCTGTGGCCTGGCGAACTTCATCAGGGCCAGCGGCCAGAACGCGGCCGCATCAGGCAGGCCGCATCCATGACCCCTTCCGGGCCCTAGGTGCCACCCGTCAAAGTCCCC
>JAFMSC010000256.1:0-4785 GCA_017353825.1 Hyphomicrobiaceae bacterium
CTGTCTTCGGCCGAGAACGGCGTGCCGTCGGCGGCCCAGCGCCGGCAGTAATCCATGTACACCTCGCAAGCCTTGATGAGGGTGGCCTCGGCGGTGTCGGCGAGCAGCATCGCTTGGCCGAACGGGCGTTGGGTGTTCGCGTCCTGGTACCAGGGGACGATGGGCGGAAAGCGAGTCTTGCGCGCCCTCGCGATCTCCTCCAGCTCGTCCAGTGCGGCCCTGGCGGCGCCGACGACCGTGGTCACCAGCGAGGCGTGGTAGGGCCCCATCATGCGCCCAAGATACATGGGGTTGCCGTGCAGCCGCGTGCCGTAGGTACCCTCCGGAACGTCATCCGCCGACCACAGCCCGCGGCCCATTGGGATCACCCAATGCGCTGGCACGAACGCGCCCTTGATCCTGACGCTGTTGGAGCCGCTGGCGCGCATGCCCAGCGTGGCGTCGCCGCCCCAGTCGTCGAGGAGCTCGTAGCTGCCGCGCGGCACGATGAATACGACCTGCTCGCTCGTGCCCTCCACCATCACGTTGCCGATGAAGTGCGTGGAGTAGGGAACGCCGGAGGCGTAGTTCCACACACCTTCGACGTGATAGCCGCCGTCCACGCGCCGGCAGATGCCGGCCGGACCCTGGGCGCGATGCGGAGCGATGAAGTGCCCGTCGGCGCCGAACAGCTCGATCTGCGCCTGCTCCGGCCAGTGCGAGGCCACCTGGGCGCCGTGCGTGGCGCCCAGGATCACGCACCAGCCCACCGCCGGGTCGCCGCGCGAGATCTCCAACATCGCCTTATAAAAGTTAGGATAGTCGAATTCGTAGCCGCCGAAGCGCTTGGGCTGCAGCGCCCGGAAGAAGCCAGCCTTGACGAACGCCTCCTGCAGCTCCGGCGAGTGGTAGCCGCGCGCCTCCGAAGCCTCCTGCTCCGCGCGCACCCGTTCGCGCAACCTGGCAGCGCGGGCGATGAATTCGGCGGGCGTCAGTCCAGGCTCGGGCGCGCCAATAGCTTGCCCTGCCTTGGCCTGCGGCCGGATGCGCCGACCCGCGTCGCTGCTCATTTCGCCACCTGGTCGAGGACGCGCACGAGCGCCTCTGGCGCCGTGACGTTGGGGCTGTGGCTGGCGTCGATCTCGTAGACGCGCCACGCCGGGTCGGCCCTGAAGCGGTGTGCGAACTGGCCGAAGGTGTCGTCGGGGGCGATGCGGGTGCAGTAGACGTAGGTGCGAGGCGGAGGTGGGCCGGCGTTGCGGAGGCTGATCGGCTGGGTGAACGTGCCAATCGGCTGCCATCGCCGCCGCGGCGTGATCCACGCCAGGTCCTCCGGTGAGGTATCGGGCGGCGAGGGGTTGGGCGGTAGCAGCCAGCTGTCCCCTTGCCCCGGCACGGCCTGCTGCCGTTGGGCGCGCGCGGGGGCCGGCAGCAGGTCGAACAGGCTTTGGCCGTTCGCAGGCACGAAGGCATCGAGGTAGACAAGCTTGGCGATGCGCTCCCCTGCCCGGTCGGCAACCCCAGTGGCTACCATGCCACCGTAGCTGTGCCCCACCAGCACGAGGTCGCGCAGGTCCTCGCAGTCGATCACGCCCAGCACGTCGGCGACGTGCGTATCGAGCGTGATGGCGCGGCTCGACTGGTGCGCACGCTCGCCGAGCCCGGTGTAGGTGGGTGTGAACACCTCGTGGCCGGCGGCGCGCAGCAGCGGCCGCACCTTCTTCCAGGCCCAGCCGGCCGACCAGGCCCCGTGACAGATGAGAAAGGTTGCCATTCTGCCGGTATCCTCCCCGTCTTCCAGGCCCCGGTGTTCCCTGGTCTAGGCCAAGCCTAGCACGGCGAGGCGACGGTGCGGCAACCGGCTGGACTTGGATCAGCCATGCGCCTCAGGTCCGCCAGGTGGCGCTGTGGGAGGGGCGCCGCTGTCTGGCCGGAACCCAACCGTGCCAACCTGCGCGGCCAGGCAGGGGCTCGCCCAGGTCGCCCCATATTCGATGCCGCCCACAGGCTTCGTACACATCGACGAGTTCGCTGAGCAACGCGGCTTCTCGTTGGTGCTTTGTGATCACCCTCGATTTGATCCAAGCGCAAGCCCAGCAAATACCACTCATCATCATTCCGGATGGCACGCGTCGGCGACCTTGCTGATGTTGTCGGCCTGCTCCTCCAAGCAGTCTGGCAACCCTAAGACGGCAGCTATTGCGGACGGCAGCTCCTCGCGCTTGGTCGGCAGAGCCTCGCTCGACAGGCCTCCCAGCAGAACCGGCAGGTCGCGAACACCTTGCCGAGACCGGCTGATCTTGCTCAGTGGAACAAGGTTGCGGCGCGGCAAGCCAGCCACGCGAGCTGCGCTAGGCCCTGGGATGTGATAGCAACGAAGTCATCGACCTTCGGTCGTGTTTATCTTACTTGCGATCGCCAGCAGCTTCGAAGCGGAGAAGCAGGCCGCGAAACTTCTTTTTCCGATTTGGATCGCAGGCCATCACTTGACCCTCAGTTCGCCATTCGCTCTGGAACGAGGTTCTAAGAGGGTATGCGAGCGCCCTCGCGCGTGATAGTGCGGGCCGACAGTGACCGAGGTAACGTCCATGATCCCGCGCTACACCCGTCCCGACATGGCCCGCATTTGGGCACCGGAGACGCGCTTGCGCATCTGGTTCGAGATCGAGGCGCATGCGGCCTCGGCCATGGCCGAGCTGAGGCTGATCCCCAGGGAGGCGGCCCGGACGATCTGGGAAAAGGGCTCTAAGGCCGTCTTCGACGTAGCGCGCATCGACGCGATCGAGCGCGAGGTGAAACACGATGTCATCGCCTTCCTCACCCACCTCGCCGAGCACGTGGGGCCTGACGCTCGCTTCGTGCACATGGGGCTCACTTCGTCCGACATCCTCGACACCGCGTTCAACGTGCAACTTGTACGCGCCGCCGACCTGTTGGCCGCCGACCTCGATCGGTTGCTCGCCGCGCTCAAGCGGCGCGCTTTCGAGCACAAGCTCACACCCACCATCGGTCGCAGCCACGGCATCCACGCCGAGCCCACCACCTTCGGGCTGAAGCTCGCCTATGCCTATGCCGAGTTCCAGCGCGCCAAGGAACGTCTGGCCCGGGGGCGCGCCGAGGTGGCCACCTGCGCCATCTCGGGCGCGGTCGGCACCTTCGCCAATATCGACCCGCGCGTGGAAATCTACGTCGCCGAGAAGATGGGGCTCAAGCCCGAGCCGATCTCAACCCAGGTGATCCCGCGCGACCGGCACGCCATGTACTTCGCCACGCTGGCCGTGATCGCCTCGTCGCTGGAGCGACTGGCGGTAGAGATCCGCCATCTGCAGCGCACCGAGGTACTGGAGGCGGAGGAGTCATTCTCAGAGGGCCAGAAGGGCTCCTCGGCCATGCCGCACAAGCGCAACCCGGTGTTGAGCGAGAACATCACCGGGCTCGCCCGCATGGTGCGCGCCTACGCGCTGCCGGCTCTCGAGAACGTTGCGCTCTGGCACGAGCGCGATATCTCCCACTCCTCGGTGGAGCGCATGATCGGCCCCGACGCCACCGTCACGCTCGACTTCGCGCTTGCGCGCATGGCCGGAGTGATCGAGAAGCTTGTGGTCTATCCCGAGAACATGGCCCGGAACCTGGACCGGCTGGGCGGCCTCGTGCACTCGCAGCGCGTGCTGCTGGCGCTGGTGGATAAGGGGATCGCGCGTGAGGGCGCCTACCGCCTGGTGCAGCGCAACGCCACGCGCGTGTGGCAGCAGGGCGGCGATTTCCTGGCGCTGCTGAAGGCCGACCCGGAGGTCTCCAAGGCCCTGTCCCCGGGCGAGCTGGAGGCCCTGTTCGACCTCGCCTACCACACCAAGCACGTGGACGACATCTTCACCCGCGTGTTCGGCCGTTGATCGGTCCCCCTCACCGGCCGCTATGACCGCGCCCGCTGTCGCGAGCTCTCTGGGCAATGCCGCCACGCGTCGGCAGACCCGCTCAGATGCCGAGAACCTGAATGAGCGCCACCGCTCCCAGGGTCCCCAGCAGAGAGCCGAGGACCATGCAGGGAAGCTGCAGCGCGAAAAACTGGAAGGCATCGAACGGATCGCGTCCGAAATTCGACATGTAGGCTCCCTCCTTCGCCGAGCCGGTAAGCTGCCCGGAGCACGACAGGCTCGGCGCTCCCCCGCCTCCCCGGAGCCTTCCCCGTCGATCCAAACGCCTCCCCGCAACGCCGGCGCGAAGCGCGCGGCATCTCAGCAGGCGACGCCAGTTGAAGTATATCGGAGGAGCCCCCCCGCGGTGCCCGTGACATATTATCGTCACGCCAGAGCTGCCGCCGTTTGGTGCCTACCGGGGCAGCCCTGCGCGCACTCGAGCCCGTGTCGGCTGGCGGCCCAAGGCGGGCCCTCGTCGCCGATCACGTCTGCGCCGGTGCGACCCCGCTGCGTCTGGCCTAACAGGCTCAGGTCACCAGGCTCAGGCCACCAGGCTCAGGCCACCAGGCTCAGGCCACCAGGCTCGGGCCAGCAGGTTCAGGCCAGCAGATTCAGGCCAGCGGTTCAGGCCAGCACGTGCAGCAGCTTGGCCAGCAGGATGACGATGGCGGCGCCTATGGCGGACGTGACAATCGCCTCAACGATGGCGTTGCCGAGGTTGAGGTTCCAGCCCAGAGCGTTGAAAACCCAGCTGCCGACGAAGCCTCCGAGCAGGCCTGCGACCAGGTAGCCCAGCATGTTGGCGGGGCCGCCGACAATGAGATGGGCCAGCCAGCCGGCGATCAGGCCGACGACCAGCCAGGTGATGAGCTGCTGCGCATTCATGGTC
>JAFMSC010000256.1:4795-6519 GCA_017353825.1 Hyphomicrobiaceae bacterium
CAGAGCAGCCGGCAACATGTGCGGCACGAGTCTGGTTGCGCGCGAGTGTGGACGACTCATCCGGGTACGTCGAGAGGTTCCGGCGGTATGCCGCAAACGAGGTAAACGCAGCCCTAACGGGTCTCGGCCGGCTCACATTCGGGGCAACACCCGCCTTAACCGCCAGGGCTCAAATTCCCTGACCTTCGACCTCGCGGGAGAGTTCCTCAATCGCCTGTTCGGTTCCGGGCCAGTAGGGGTGCACGTCGGCCAGGCGCCGCAGGACCTGCAGGGCGGCCCGCTTCTCGCCGATGTCGCGCAACACCTGAGCGAGGCCGTCGAGGGCCTTGAAGTGGTTGGGATCGAGCGCCAGGGTGCGGCGCAGGTCGCCGAGCGCCTGCCGCACGTCATTGAGCTGGAAGTACACGTACGCGCGCTGGCTAAAGCCCTCCGTGAAGTCCGGCGCCTGCTCGACCACGTGGTCCAGGAACTTGAGCGCGCGCACGTAGTCCTTCTCGGATTCGGCCTGCAGCGCCCGCCCCAGCAGGAGGTCGACCGTAGGGCTGCCCGAGTGGACCCAGACCCGCTCGATACTCTCGGCCACCGACTTGGCGGCCAGTTCGTCCTCGGAGGCGGCGAGCTGGGTGTAGAGTTCCGACAGGACTGCGTCGCGCTCGGCCGGGGTCTTGGGCAGGCTTGGATTGGGCAGGCTTGGACTGGGCAGGCTTGGATTGGCCCGCCCTTCAGGAGCGGGCGCGTCCTGCGCCCAGCCCGGCCCTGTCGGGCCCAGCAGAGCCAGGGCAGCGAGCAGCCTGAGATTGAGAAGCTTCATACCGACAGCATAACCGGCGCCCGGGTGCCGGTCAAAACCCAGCAGGCGCAGGGACTAGCCCTGGCGCGCCTTGAAGCGCCGGTTGGTCTTATTAATGATGTAGACGCGCCCCTTGCGGCGCACCAAGCGGTTGTCGCGGTGACGCCCGCGCAGCGATTTCAAAGAGTTCCTGACCTTCATGGGCTCCAGCCTTCAGAAGCTTTAGCTTGCAATGGGCGCGCGGTGCCCGTCCGCCGCCACCGGGCGATCTTTCCGGCCAAAAGGCACAAAGACGCCCTCTTTGCAAGACCCAAACGCTGTCTGTGGCGCGATGCGCTGCCACAACGGCCGCGAACGTTCGCGGCCGCCGCGTCAGCTCGGGCGCTCGATCGACTTGCGGGCGGTCGCGATGGCCTCGCTGAGCAGCGCCGGATCGCCAATGTGATTGGCGAGCACCAGGATGAGGCGCGCGCTGAGTTCCAGGCTTTCCCTTTCCGTGAGGTCCGCGTAGGCCTCAATTAGGGCAGCATAGATGCCATCTGCATCGGCGATGTTGGCGTGGCGTTTCAGGGCCATGGTGCACCTACTACTGTGCCGGCTTGGCCTGGCGCAGAGCGGCCTGACGCCAGCGCTAGGGCGCCCCCCACGTCGCCTGATCGGACCGTGCGCCAGCGGGCCGCCACATGGCCGTCCGGGCGGACCAGATAGAACGCCGGCCGGTGCTCGGCACCATAGCGCCGGCACGCGGTGTCACTCTCCACGGGCGCGACTTTGCCCGCCGGCAACCCGCTCGCCTTCAACTCCGCAGCCACCATCGCCAGGTCCCGCGGTTCAACGCCGCGCCCGAACCAGAGTCCGACAAAGCCTCGGCCCAGCCGGTCGAGGAGCCATCCCGCCCCGAGCGGCGCGTCAGGCGCGGCCGCGCCCGGCCGCG
>JAFMSC010000590.1 GCA_017353825.1 Hyphomicrobiaceae bacterium
CGGCGAGGGCGGTGACCGGCCGCCCGTGCGCGTAGGGGTCTCGCTCATCGACATGGGCTCGGGCATGTGGACGGTGATTGGCCTGCTGGCGAGCCTGTTGGCACGGCACACGACGGGCAAGGGGGGCCACGTCGCCACCTCGCTCTACGAGACCGGGCTCGCGTGGATGACGGTGCCGCTGGCGGGGTACGAGGCCTGCGGCGAGGTGCGTCGCCCCTACGGCTCGGGCGTCGCTGAGATCGTCCCCTACCAGGCGTTCAGGGCCGCCGACGGCTGGCTGATGATCGCCGCGGGCAACGACAACCTGTTCCGCAAGCTGTGCGTTGCGCTGGGCCTTGTCGAGCTGGGCTCGAACCCGGATTTTGCCACCAACGAGGGCCGAGTGAGGAACCGCGAGCGTCTGATAGCGCGCATCGACGCGGCCACCGCCGGCCACACGGTGGAGGCGCTGGGCAGGCGTCTGGACGAGGCTGGCGTTCCCAGCTCGCCGCTGCTGACCGCCGACCAGGTGGCGCGCCATCCGCAGACGGACGCGGTCGAGATGCTGGCGCGCTGCGAGGACGACGAGCTGCGCCTCGCCGGCATTCCGCTGACGCTGAACGGAGCGAGGCCGCGCTCGTGCACCCGCGCTCCGAGGCTCGGCGAGCACGATGCCCGATGGCTGCAACTGCCGAAGGACGACTCCATTGCCTAAGATGTACGAGACGCTCAATCTGGAGCGCCGTGACCAACACGTGCTGGTGGTGACGCTCAACCGGCCGCAAGCCTCCAATGCCATGAACACGCAGATGGGGCTCGACCTCATGGAGCTGTTCGAGGGCTTCCAGATCGCGCTCGACGATGCGCGCTCAATCGTGCTGACCGGGGCCGGCGACAAGGCGTTCTGCGCCGGCGGCGACCTCAAGGAGCGGCGCGGCATGACGGACCAAACCTGGGCCGCCCAGCACGCCATCTTCGAGCGCATGCTGCGGGCGATCCTGGCCTGCCCTCTGCCCGTCATTGCCGCGGTCAACGGCGCGGCCTACGGCGGTGGCTGCGAGCTGGCCGCGGCGGCCGACTTCGTCTACGCCGCGGACAACGCGCGCTTCGCGCTGACCGAGGTGACACTCGGCATCATGCCGGGCGCCGGTGGCACGCAGACCCTGCCGCGTGCGGTGGGCATGCGCCGTGCCAAAGAGATCATCCTCACGGGCAAGCCCTTCACCGCCGCTGAGGCGGAGAAGTGGGGCCTCGTGAACGCCGTCGTGGCGCTGCCCAGGCTGATGGAGGAGACGCTCGCCACCGCGCGCCGGATTGCCGACAACGCGCCCATCTCCATCCGTCAGGCCAAGCAGGCGGTCCACCGGGGCATGCAGATGTCGCTGTGGGACGGCCTGGCCTTCGAGATCGAGGCTTACAACCGCATGGTGCCCACCGAGGACCGGCGCGAGGGCGTCAATGCCTTCAACGAGAAGCGCAAGCCGGTCTTCCGGGGACGCTAAGGAGAGAAAGCTATGAGCGAAAGAGCCGAGGTGCGCGAAGTCGGCCTGCGCGACGGGCTGCAGCTCGTGAAGTCCATCCTAAGCGCCACGCAGAAGCTCGAATGGTGCCGCCGCACGGCGCTCGCCGGCATGCCGGAGATCGAGGTCACCTCGTTCGTGCCGGCCAAGGTGGTGCCGCAGTTCGTGGACGCCGATGAGGTAGCGCGCGGCGCGGTGGCCATCGGCGGCTTCACCGCCGCTGCCCTGGTGCCGAACCTGAAGGGCGCGGAGCGCGCGATGGCCGCCGGCCTCCCCAAAGTCAACTACGTGTTGTCGGCAAGCGAGGCCCACAACCTCGCCAACGTGCGCCGCAGCACGCAGGACTCGCTCGACGACTTCGTGCGCATCACCGCCAGGCGCGACGAGATCGCCAAGGGCAAGGTGTCGATCGCCGGCGGCATCGCCACGGCCTTCGGCTGCACCATTCAGGGCGCGGTCTCCGAGAAGCGCGTGGTGGCCATCGCCGATGAGCTGGCCCGCTCCGGTGCGGACGAGATCATCATCGCGGATACCGTGGGCTATGCCAATCCGGCCCAGGTGGAGCGGCTCGTGCACGCGGTAGCGCGCG
>JAFMSC010000591.1 GCA_017353825.1 Hyphomicrobiaceae bacterium
GTGTCCGACGCCCAGCTCGCCGCGGTCAACCTCGTCCGCCACACCTTCCATGGCGACTGGAACTACACGATCGCACCTCGGCAAAGACGCAATTGACTTTATGGACGGGCCCTAATTCTTCATTCGCGCCAGCACCGGGTCCTTGACGTTCTCTACCTTGCCGAAGACGACGTTGCGCAAGCTGTCGCCCACCTTCTCCACGCGGCGGATGTAGATGGTTTGCACGATGTCGCGGGTGTCGGGGTCGATCGCCACCGGCCCGCGGGGGCTCTCCCATGCCAAGCCCTTGACCGCCGTGATCAGCGCCTCGCCATCGCTGTTGCCGCCGGCCTTCTTCAGCGCCTCGTAGATGAGGTGCATGCCGTCATAGCCGCCCACCGAGGTAAAGTCGGGGTTGCGCCTGAACGCCTCGTTGTATTCCTTGACGAACGTTTGGTTCAGCTGGGAGTCCTGGTTGTAGTCGTAGTTCCAGGCGGTGATGATACCGAGCGCAGTATCGCCCATGCTCTTGAGCGCGCCCTCCGAGGTGGTCTCGCCGGTGCCGAGGATCCTCGTCTTGTTCGGATCGATGCCGCGCTCGGCGATCGCCTTGCCGAACGCCGCGGGCTGCGCGCCGGCGGGGATGAACAGGAAGATCGCCTGCGGGTTCACGTCCTTGGCGCGCTGGACGAAGGCGGAGAAATCGGGGTTCACCACCGGAAACCGCACCGAGCCGACCATCTCCCCGCCCGCTGCGGTGAACGCGCGCTGGAAGCCTGCCTCGGCATCGTGACCGGGGGCGAAGTCCGATACCATGGAGTAGGCTTTCTTGATGCCGCTCCTGGCCGCCCACGCGCCGAAGGCCTCAGAGACCTGCGGCAGCGTCACCGAGGTGCGTGTGGCATAGGGCGATTTGGTTGTGATGATTGACGCGCCGGCGTTCATCACCACCATGAGCTTCTTGGCCGCCGCCGATACATCGGCGGCTGCCAGCGTGTTGGGGCTCAAGACGAACCCAGCGAGCACGTCCACGTTGTCGCGCAGGACGAGTTCCTGCGCGAGCCGCCTGGCCACATCGGGCGCGACGCCGCCCGTGTCACGGCGCAGGAGCTCGATCTTGCGGCCGGCGACGGCCGCACCGTGTTGCTTGATGTAGAGCTTGATGCCGCTCTCGAGCTGGCTCGCTGTATCAGCGAACTGGCCCGAGTAGGGGAGGATGAGGCCGATCTTGATGCTGTCTTGGGCGCCGGCGTGCGTGGCGCCGATCAGCCCTGCGACAACGCCTGCCACGAGAGCTCTGAAATCCATAGCGCTTCCCCCTGACGCGACGCTCGTTCTCATGCGTTGCGCGGCCCACTATAGAGGCGCGGGAGATGGCGTGAAGGAGCAATCAACGCAGCGAGGACAAGGAGGACGCCACGGCCGATGCCGACCGCGGTTTGTCGGCCTTACCGCATTTCCACGCCCAGGGCTTGGGTGTGTGCAGACTGGCGTAATTTGGGCCGCAGCCCTAATTTCCCACCTTAGGCCTCCTCGAACACGTCGGCCCAGTCGGGGTGCTTCTTGCGTTCGGCGTTCACGAAGGGACACAGAGCGCGGATCTTGAGGCCCTCCTTGCGAGCGTCCTCGACCATGCGTGTGGCAAGCAGGCGGCCGATGCCTCGGCCGCGGAAGGCGTCTGGAACGGAGGTATGGTCGGCGGTGAGGAGCCTCGGGCCGGCATGGGTGTAGACGAGTTCCGCCTCCGCATCGATGCCGTCGACCTTGGCGACATAGCGGCCCCGCGTCGGGCCGTCCTCGCGCGTGATCCTGGGTTGGTTCGTGCCTGCGCTTTTGGGTTCACTCATCACGGCTCCTGCTGCCTTGGCTGGCTGGCCCGCTGTCGCCGCTGCGGTGATACGGGCTCAGGCCGGCACGGTCCACCGCCGCACACGCCCATGGCAATCAAATGTCGCGCGTCATCAGCAGGGCGGGAACCCAACACGCAGGGGAGGCGGCCGGCCTGGCTCGGCGGTCTTCCGGTCTGTTGGCCTTTGGACAGTCGATGGAGGCGCGAGAGAAATCTCGTGGGCTGTGTCGATCTGGCGGCGCTTGGTTCGTCGTGTTG
>JAFMSC010000257.1 GCA_017353825.1 Hyphomicrobiaceae bacterium
TTCGGGTGGTCTGGTAGGCGCGCTTTGCGCGGGGCGGGCGACTGGCAGAAAGGCAGGTGCGCCGATTACTATGGAAACGGCGCAGCTTGGCAAGAGCCAGGACGGAGCTGCCGCCGCGACCGGCTCAATCGGTGCACACTCTGTGATCGGCATCACACGGGGGGGCGCCCGCTGCCCACGGCAGTGGCAACAGGACGCACAGGGCATGAGCGACAAGTCCCAGGATGGGATCCAGGATGGGACCCCGAATGGACCCCAAGAAGGACGTGAAGAAGGACGTGAAGAAGGACCTCAAGAAGGATCCCAAGGACCCCAGAGACCCCAGGGACCCCAAGAAAGACCCCAAGGTGGGCCCCAGAACGGGCCTCAACCCCAAGATCGGTCGAAGACCCCGGTGCTGGCCCGCCCGGCATCGACCGTCGCCATCCTGCGCGACGGGCCGAGCGGCATTGAAGTCTTCATGGTGGTGCGCCATCGCGCGATCGACTTCGCGTCCGGAGCGCTGGTGTTCCCCGGCGGCAAGGTGGAGGCTGAGGACGCGGACGAGGCCTGGAGCCGCCTCGCTCCCGCGCCCGTCAAAGCCCCCGACCGCGCGTTCTTCGTGGCGGCGGGACGCGAGACCTTCGAGGAGGCGGGCCTCGTGCTGGCGCGCCACCACGGCGCCGCCGGCCTCGTCGATGCTGCCACCGCCGACCGCCTGGTGGAGACGCATCGCGCCCGGCTCCTGCGCGGGCAGATGAGCTTCGCCGACGTGCTGAGCGGCGAGGGGCTGACGCTGGCGCTCGACCTGATGGTGCCATTCGCCCACTGGATCACGCCCGAGGCGCTGCCCAAGCGCTTCGACACACATTTCTTCCTGATCGCGGCTCCGGTGAGCCAGCTCGGCGCCCACGACGGCGGCGAGTCTGTGGAGGGGCTGTGGATCGCCCCAAGCCGGGCGCTCGCCGAGGCCGAAGCCGGCGCGCGCACGCTGGTGTTCGCCACGCGCATGAACCTCACCAAGCTCGCGCGCTATCGGACCGTCGCCGAGGCGGTGGCGGCAACGCGCGCCACACCGGTCGTAACGGTGGTGCCCAAGGCCACGCGCACAGCCAACGGGCGCTGGCTCAAGATCCCCGCCGAAGCCGACTACGGCGTGACCGAGGTGTTCGTTGAAGACGGCTCCAGCTTCGGTACGTCGGCGATACGCACGTAACGGCGGTTCAACCCCGTTCCCATCGCAGCCCTCGCCTGGCGCCTTGGCAAGGCTCAAGCGTATGTGCGAGGAGGCTGACCGGCCTGCCCCCGCCCACAGGTTCTCGGGTTATTCCGTTGCCTTTGACGCAAGGGGTGGCGCCCCTGCTATCTTGGTCGGCCTCCACTTGACGCTCACCCGGTCCGGATGGATTGAAATGCTGCCCCGAGAGGACATGCCGAGCGGGCCCGAGGACTGTGACCGGTCGAAGTCCAACGACAAGGTCAACGCCAACGCCGACGACAAGGCCAACGACAAGGCCAACGACAAGGCCAAGGCCAAGGACACGGACAAGGACAAGGACAAGGACAACGACGACGCGGGCATCGAGTTGCACGTTAGACGCATGCACCGCCGGGACATCAACCGCGTGTGGCAGTTCCTGAAGACGGTGTTCCGCGGCGTCAATCGCGAGACCGTGGAGTTCCAGCGCCCGCGCCACAAGCAACGGTTCATCGAGACCTACGAGGATGAGGGCGTCGAGCAACTCCTGTTCGAGATCAAGCGCGGACAGAAATCCGAGCTGGTGGGCTACGCCGAATATTCCTACGAGATCGCCGGGACGGACAGTTGGATGAACCACCGCTACTTCGAGAAGCGTGGCATGCGGCCCCTGTTCGTCGAGGAGATCGCGGTGCACCCGAGCCACCACGGCGTGGGCATCGGCTCGTTCATGTTTGAGCAAATCGAGCACGCCGCGCGCCTCAGGGGTTGCACCCACATCGTGCTGGAGGTGGCCGAGAACAACGAAGAGGCCCTGCGCTTCTACCGCAAGCGCAACTTCTACAAGCTCGACGCGGCCATATTCCTCTCGCGCAAGCTCGAGACGCCCGGCGACCTCTTGGGACCGCGCAAGCTGAAGCGGCGCGAGAGCACGCAGGAGTGAGACCGCCCGCGCTCGGGAAAGGTCTTTATTGTGATGATGGGGACGGTCGGCCCCGCCGCCTCTGGGTCTCACCCGCTGCCTCCACGGCCGCGCGATCGGCGACGGCGCTGAAGCCGAGGATTGGCGCTAGGCGAGAAGCCCCGCAAAGGAACAGGAGCGAGAGAGGGGAGGGAGATAGGGCCAAGAGCACGGGCGAGAGCGAGGATGGCCTCAGATGTGCGGCCTTGAGTGGACTTGGTTGGCCCGCCGCGTCCGGGGAGCCAGGGAGGGGGCAGTGACTGTGCCGGTTTCCCGCGACGCTCAGCGCGTTCTAAAGAAGGGCGACAACCGCCCGATCACACCCTATAAGGGCCCCTGCAGCCGCATCCGAGCGCGAAGGCACCTCCAACCGCCATGGCCGTCCGCAGACTCAGTCCCGACCAGCCCGCCAAATTCGCGTTCACGCCCGAGAACGCCGCCTGGGCCAAGGCGATCATCGCCAAGTACCCACCCGGCAAGCAAGCCTCGGCCGTCATCCCCCTGCTCTGGCGCGCCCAGGAGCAGCACCAGGGCTGGCTGCCGGAGCCGGCCCTGCGCCTCGTGGCCGACATGCTGGGCCTGGCCTACATCCGTGTCTACGAGATCGCCACCTTCTACACGATGTTCCAGCTGGCTCCGGTGGGCCTCAAGGCGCACGTGTGGGTATGCGGCACCACGCCCTGCATGCTGCGCGGCGCCGAGGCGCTGGTGGAGGTCTGCCGGCGGCGGATCCACCACGATCCCCATCATGTCTCGGAGGATGGCGACTTCTCCTGGGAGGAGGTCGAGTGCCTGGGCTGCTGCGCCAACGCCCCCCTGGTCCAGATCGGCAAGGACACCTACGAGGACCTGACACCGGAGTTGTTGGAGAAGGTGCTCGACGGATACGCCAAGGGCAAGCCGCCCAAGCCGGGCTCCCAGACCGGCCGGCAGGCCTCATGCCCCGAGGGCGGGCCGACCACGCTCCGCGACTACGTCAAGTAGGGACCGACGCCCGTGGCTCTCAGCGACAAGGACCGTATCTTCAAGAACCTCTACGGCTTCCAGGACTGGAGGCTCGCCGGGGCCAAGGCGCGCGGCGCCTGGGACAACACCAAGGCGCTGATCGACAAAGGCCACGACTGGATGATCGCCGAGGTCAAGAACTCCGGCCTGCGCGGCCGCGGCGGCGCGGGCTTCCCCACCGGCCTCAAGTGGTCGTTCATGCCCAAGAGCGATCCCCGCCCCAACTACCTCGTGATCAACGCCGACGAATCCGAGCCCGGCTCCTGCAAGGACCGGGAGATCATGCGGCACGACCCGCACCTTCTGATCGAGGGCGCGCTGCTGGCCTCGTTCGCGATGCGGGCGCACGCCTCATACATCTACGTGCGCGGTGAGTTCGTGCGCGAGCGCGAGCGCCTGGAGGCGGCTGTAGCGGAGGCTTATGCGGCCAGGCTGATCGGCAAGGGCAACATCCACGGCTGGGATTTCGACCTTCTCATCCACCATGGCGCCGGCGCTTATATCTGCGGCGAGGAGACGGCACTCTTGGAGAGCCTGGAAGGCAAGAAGGGGATGCCCAGGCTCAAGCCGCCGTTCCCAGCCAACGTGGGCCTCTTCGGCGCTCCCACCACGGTCAACAACGTCGAGTCGATCGCGGTGGTGCCGGACATCCTGCGCCGGGGTGCGACGTGGTTCGCCGGCATCGGCAAGCCCAACAACACAGGCACCAAGCTGTTCCAGATCTCCGGCCACGTGGAGAAACCGTGCGTGGTCGAGGAGGAGATGGGCGTCCCCCTGCGCGAGCTCCTCGATCGCCACGCTGGCGGCGTGCGCGGCGGGTGGAACAACCTGCTGGCGGTGATCCCCGGCGGCTCGTCCATGCCGCTCCTGCCGGCCGACATCTGCCAGACCCTCACGCTGGACTTCGACACCCTCACCAAGCTGAAATCCGGCATGGGAACGGCCGCGGTGATCGTCATGGACAAGTCCACCGACATCATCGCCGCCATCCGCCGCATCGCCTATTTCTACAAGCACGAGAGCTGCGGGCAGTGCACGCCCTGCCGTGAGGGCACCGGCTGGATGTGGCGCGTGCTCCAGCGTATGGAGCGCGGCGAGGCCGAGAAGCGCGAGATCGACCTCTTGTGGGATGTCTCGACCAGGGTCGAGGGGCACACCATCTGCGCCCTTGGCGACGCCGCGGCCTGGCCGATCCAAGGCCTCATCCGCCATTTCCGGGGCGAGATCGAAGCCCGCATCGACCGCCGCCAGACCGAGCAACGTGAAGCCGCGGAGTGACCCTTGAGGGCCGTCCCGCGGCGGGCAAGCGTCTCGCTTTGTAGGCCGGGTGCCTCGTGTTGTATGTCGGGGACTGCCGAGCGTTCCTGCTCAACCAGGCTGGGGCGCTGCCCCCGTGTTGGATCAAGCGGTGCTTGGCTCATGACCCCTCGGTCCCTGATCCGCCTCGATCAACGGGTGTAGGCAATGGGGCTCGCCCGCTCTGCCCCCTTTCGGCAGCTGGGCCATGAGGCGCGCCCTAAGCTCGCCGGCGTTACACGATTTTTTGTTCGATGACCATCAGGGTGGAATTGCTAAAATGGCAAATGCGCCTGACAATCGGCGTGCTTTCGAGCTGCCTCGTGACATTCGGGCCGACACTGGCCGGGCATTGATCGCGGTTTTGATCGCATCGAGGAGCCAAATGCGAGCCCGCCCGCATAAGCGGAGCGCGTTGCCGACAGACTGGCGGGCCTTTCCAGGCTTGAGGAGAACGAGGAGACGCCAATACCGTCCCCGTCACGACGTTCTCATCCCCTCGCCACACAGATTGCTCCGCCAACGAGGGTCTTCGTCCCCCGCGCCAATTGTCGCCCTAGCGCGGCGTGCGCCGCCCGTGTAGGAAGCGGGGCGAGGCAACGATCCTTGTTCCAGCCTCTCCCGCGCGGGGCGCGAGTGCGAGCCGAATGCCAAAAAAGCTCATCATCGACGGCAAGCTCATCGAGGTCGACGACGGCGTCACGCTGATCCAGGCCTGCGAGGCGGCCGGCGTGGAGATTCCCCGCTTCTGCTACCACGAGCGCCTGTCGATCGCCGGCAACTGCCGCATGTGCCTGATCGAGGTGGCGGGCATGCCCAAGCCGGTCGCTTCGTGCGCCATGGGCGTGAGCGATCTGCCACCCAACAAGGACGGCAGTCCCAAGATGATCAATACGCGCTCGCCGATGGTGAAGAAGGCGCGCGAGGGCGTGATGGAGTTTCTGCTGATCAACCATCCGCTCGACTGCCCGATCTGCGACCAGGGCGGCGAGTGCGATTTGCAAGACCAGGCCATCGCCTACGGCTTCGGCGGCTCCCGCTTCGACGAGAACAAGCGCGCCGTCGAGGAGAAATACCTGGGACCCCTCATCAAGACCGCTATGAACCGCTGCATCCACTGCACGCGCTGCGTGCGGTTCATGACCGAGGTCGCGGGCGTGGAGGAGCTCGGGGCCATCGGCCGCGGAGAGGATATGGAGATCACCACCTACCTCGAGCGCGGCCTGATGTCGGAGCTGTCCGCCAATGTCAACGACCTGTGCCCTGTCGGTGCCCTGACGCATCGGCCGTGGGCCTTCATCTACCGGCCCTGGGAGCTGCGCAAGACCGAGTCCATCGACGTCATGGACGCGGTGGGCTCCAACATCCGTGTAGATGCGCGCGGGCGCGAGGTGCTGCGCATCCTGCCACGCAACAACGACGCCGTGAACGAGGAGTGGATCTCCGACAAGACCCGCTACGTGGCCGACGGTCTCAAGGTGCAGCGGCTCGACCAGCCGTATCTGCGCAAGAACGGCCGGCTGGAGCCTACGGGCTGGGACGAGGCGCTGGCCCTGGTCGCGGCCAAGCTCAAGGCCGCCAAACCGAACCGCATCGCCGCGCTGGCCGGCGATCTCGCCGGCGCCGAGGAGATGTTCGCGCTCAAGGACCTGTTTTCGCGCCTCCGTTGCAAGAACATCGAGTGCCGCCAGGACGGCGCCAAGCTCGACCCGAAGCTCGGCCGCGCGAGCTATCTGTTCAATGCCGGCATCGAGGGCGTCGAAGAGGCCGACGCCATCCTCTTTGTGGGCACGAATCCGCGCCTGGAGGCGGCCGTGCTCAACTCCCGCGTCCGCAAACGCTGGCGCCAGGCGAGCGTGGCTGTGGGCCTGATCGGCCAGCAGGCCGACCTCACCTATCCTTATGAATACCTGGGCAGCGGGCCGCAGACGCTTTTAGAGGTGCTCGAAGGCAAGCACAGCTTCGCGGGCGTGCTCGGCGAAGCTACGCGGCCCATGGTGGTGGTCGGCATGGCCGCCGCGGCCCGTGGCGACGGCGCGGCGGTGCTCGCCGCGGCCGCCAAGATCG
>JAFMSC010000258.1 GCA_017353825.1 Hyphomicrobiaceae bacterium
TCGGCGTGAACTTCGACACAGGATACGCGACCGGCCCGACGGAGACGCTGTCGTTGTCCGAGCGGTATTCCCGCCACTTGTTGGGGCCGCGGGCTTGCGTGTGCGACGCATTCACGAGCGCCAACGGCAGGCGCAGCTTCACGGCCTTCTTGGAGTCTGGATCATCGTAGGTATGTTCGCTCAGCCCTGTCGCCTTCTCGAACTTGGCATAGATTTCGGCCAACTTGACGCGCTCGTCCTGGGTGAGAGGACCGAGGCCGCCCGGGAAGCGGTAGGCCTTGCGGAACCACCCGATGGCGTTCCGCAGCTGGAAGCGCGAGGCGCGCCCGACCACCGCATCAAGGGTCCCCGAAGCAATGAGCTGCTTCTGCACTTCCACATCCCTGAGGGCCTTCTCGAGTTCGGGGCTGATGCGCTCAGGCCGCTGGGCCGCGGCAGGTGTGGCGAGGAGCAGCGCGAAAGCAACGGCGAGAGACGATAGGCGGGCGGCTGACATGGGAAGCACCCTCGATTGGGGAGCACCTCGGCCGGCCGTCGCGTCCGTCTTTCACCTCTGCCGCAGACGGAGGGGCAGGTGAGGCCGGTCGTGGCCGGAAAGGCGTTCGAAGTCTTCGGCGGCTTGGAGACCCTCGATTGGCACACGTCTTTAGCGCGCCAGCTGGAGCTTTGGCGCAGGCTCGCGTATGCCACACCAGCCCTGCCGAGGGAAGCGCAGGACTGGCAGCTCTGCGCTCGCCTGGGGAGGCTGGGACGCTTGCGTAGGCACGCAAAGTCTGAAAACGAGGGCTCTCTCACCACCCCTAGACCGCGCCCTAACGCGCCAACGGCGCGTCTTGAGGCGCCAAACAACGCGCAGTCCCAGCACGATATACCCGCGCGGCGATGAGCTGCGAGCCCTGTGGCTCGACGGTCGAGATCTCCAGCCTGCCGCAACCTGGGCGAGGCGCTGATCGGCCCGCCCAGGACAACCTGCGGGACTTCTGGAACACCTGGGTAGGTGGCGGCGCCGCCAGGCTGGCGGCGTTTGCGGGAAGTGAAGGGGCCGAGCCACACCTCGGCAACGACAGGGCAGGCAAGTCTCCCTTTGGTGGGGCCCATCCATGAGAGGGCAGGCCTGCGTCCATGCTAGCCCAACTTCCGCAGAAAACTGCGGACGATGGGTAGGACGCTCACGACGCCGGCACACAGGCGGCCAAGGATGACCGGCGCATAGCAGGCCAAGCATAAGAAGCCCACGGAGTTACCGACGCCTCATCACGGCGCTACGGGGCTCCGTGCGAGCTCGAGGTAGAAGGAGGACAAGCTCAGGCAGGCAGGGAGCAGCAATCCTTGTCGGATGGCGCCCGCTCACGTCTTGCACCATCGCCGGGCTGCTGCCGGCGGCTTCTGGCGCTGGACGATTGCGGGCGATGCGCTTGCGCTTGACATCTAGGCTCAGGTGACTTCATGTACATGTAATTCGCGTACATGAAGCGCCCCACTGCGGCTCGCAGCATTGGCGAGCTGGGTCCCTACGACAGGGTGGCATCGCCATCGGCCCGCGGCAGTTCCCACGATCTAGGGGAGGAGACCTTGGCAAAAAATCTCGAAGAGGTGCTGCAAGGCGCCGACAACATCGTGAAGTACCTGCGCAACATGCAGAGCGGGCCCTACGTGTATCCGGGGGTGCCGCCTGAGTACACCAACTGGCGCGACGAGCAGCAGTCCTGGCAGAAGACGTGCGTGCTCTACAATCAGTCCTATCACATGGCTGATCTGGCCTTGGAGGGACCCGACGCGCTGAAGCTCCTCACCAAGCTCGGCGTCAACACGTTCAACAACTTCAGAGTCGATACCGCCAAGCAGTTCGTGCCCTGCACACCGGACGGCTACGTCATCGGCGACGTGATCCTGTTCCACCTGGCCGAGATGAGCTTCGACCTGGTCGGCCGCATCCCGGTGCTGAACTGGGTGCGCTATCACGCCGAAACCGGCGGCTACAACGTGAAGGCGGCGCTCGACGATCGCTCCGCTGCGCGTCCCGATCCGTTCAACCGCAAGAGCTACCGCTTCCAGATCCAGGGGCCCAACGCCGTCAAGGTGATGGAGAAGGCCACCGGCAAGCCGGCGCCGGAGCTCAAGTTCTTTCACATGACCAGCGTCAGCATCGCCGGCAAGGCGGTGAAGGCGCTGCGTCACGGCATGGCGGGCCAGGCGGGCTATGAGCTGTTCGGCCCGTACGCGGACTACCAGGCCGTCCATTCGGCGCTGGTCAAGGCCGGCGAGGAGTTCGGCCTGAAACTGTGCGGCGGACGCGCCTACTCTACCAACACACTGGAGTCGGCCTGGATTCCCTCGCCGCTGCCTGCCATCTACACGGGCGAGGCGTTGAAGCCTTATCGCCAGTGGCTGGGCGCGGATAGCTACGAAGCCAAGGCCTCCGTCGGCGGCAGCTACGCGTCCGACAGGATCGAGGACTACTACTTGACGCCGTGGGACCTCGGTTACGGCTTCATGGTCAAGTTCGACCACGACTTCATCGGGCGCCCGGCGCTGGAGAAGATGGCCAAGGGTCCGCACCGCAAGAAGGTGACGTTGGCGCTCGACACGGCAGACGTCTTGAAGGCGATCGGCTCGCAACTCGAGCACGGCGACCGCACCAAGTTCATCGAGTTCCCGTCCGCCGTCTACTCCATGCACCCCTATGACCTCGTCAAGGGCAACGGCAAGCCGGTCGGCCTCTCCACGTGGATCGGCTACAGCTCCAACGAGCGGTGCATGCTGACGCTTGCCATCCTCGACGCCGAGTGGGCCGAGGCCGGCAAGCGCGTCACCTTAGTCTGGGGCGAAGAGAACGGGGGCACCACCAAGCCCGTTGTTGAGCGCCACAAACAGGTTGAGATCAACGCTACGGTGAGCCCGGCACCCTACGTGGAAGTGGCCCGCAAGCAGTATGCGGGCGGCGGCGGATGGCGCGCTGTTTGAACCTCTCGGCCGCGCTACCTCAGCGTGGGGTCGAGCAGAGCCCACCGATCGCCTGCGCTCAGAGAACGGGCGGCAGACCACGCAGTGGCTGCGCCAGGAACAGGTCGTTGCGGCCAAGCGCGTTTCGCCGTCTCGCCAAGCGTCGAGACTTGGAGTTGACCGATGTCTCCCGCAGACCGCCGCAGCGACGGCGAGCAGCTCCGCGCGGCCGCACGGGCCGCCCCCGAGCGGCTGGCCGCGCTGGTTCGCGCCTACTCGATCGAAATGACGGCGAAGGACGGCGACGCCCTGCGTGAGGCCAGGGACCTCATCCCGCAGGGTACGTCGGTGTCGATCACGTTCCTGGCCGGCGAAACGGCACCCGCGCGCGTGGCGGCGGCGAAGCAGGTGCGCAGCTACGGCTTCCATCCCAAGCCGCACATCTCGGCGCGGCGCCTGACCTCGGCTGAGGAGCTGGAGGCGTTCCTGGCCGACCTCGCTTGCCAAGCGCAGATCGACCGCGCCTTCGTCGTAGCCGGCGACCTCGGGACGCCGGCTGGGCCCTATTTCGATGCCCTCGCCGTCATCAAGAGCGGGCTCCTCGGCAGGTACGGCGTGCGCCACGTGGGAATTTCGGGCTATCCGGAAGGCCATCCGGATTTCTCCGAGGAGAAGCTCTGGCAGGCGCTGAGCGACAAGCAGCAGGCGCTCACCGATCTCGGTCACAGCTACGACATCGTCACCCAGTTCGGCTTCGATGCGAAGCCGGTGCTTGACTGGCTGTCGAAGCTGCGCGACTCCGGGATCGCCGCGCCGGTTCGCGTCGGCGTTCCCGGACCTGCCAGCGTCAAGACGCTCTTGCGCTTCGCTGCTCGCTGCGGCGTAGCTGCATCGGCGTCGGTCATGGCCAAGTACGGCGTCTCCATCACCCAGCTGGTGATGACCGCGGGTCCGAATGCCTTTATTACCGAGCTGGCCGGCAGCCTCGATCCGGGCAAGCACGGGGAGGTGTTCCTGCACTTCTATCCGTTCGGCGGCCTGGCGAAGACGGCGAGATGGGTGCACGACTTCTCCGCCGGCCTGCCGGATGTCGAGTCCGGCGCCGAGGCGCGCGGTATCGGACGCACGATAAGGGGCTGGTTCAGTGGTTCCGGGCTCCGTTAAATCCGCGGCGCGCACTATCGACATCGTGGAGCGGATCGCGCGCTTTGGGCCCGCCACGGCGCGCGAGCTCGCCCGCGCCACGCGCATCCCCGAGAGCAGCCTGTCCTACCTGCTGGCGACCCTGGTCGAGCGCAACTGGCTGTGCAGCCTCGGCGACCGCACGTACGCATTGGGCTCGGCGCTGTCGCGCCTGACTCATGGTGTGGTGCCTTCACCCGACGAGCGCCGGCGCGCGCAGCTGAGGCTTGTCTCGCGCGCGACCGGCGAGACATGCTCCCTGTTCGTGCGACGCGGCATCGATATCGAGGCGACCGACGTCGAGCTGTCGAGCCAGCTCCTGCGCTTCACTCCGGAGAAGGGCATGCGCGTGCCGCTGCATGCTTTCGCGGCCGGCAAGGCCCTGCTCGCCCAGATGTCGGGTGCGGGTCTCGACGCCTATTTCGCCGCCGGCACGCGGACACGGTTCACCGCGGCGACACTCGTCGAAGAGGCGGCGCTGCGGCGCGACATCGTCGAGACACGGGCGCGCGGTTACGCCATCTCGTGGGAGGAGCACACCCCCGGCATCGTCGGCATGGGCGTGGCTGCCAGCGACCAATACAGCCTGAGCGTCGCCGTCCCTACCGCGCGCTTCGATGCCGCATTCGAGAAGCTGGCGGCGAAGGTGCTGCGAGAAGCCGTGAAAGCGCTCGGCGATTGACACCAGAGGGCAGGGTCAAATCCTCGCTTCGCCGCACCGTGGTAGAAATGGCGAAGTTTGGAGACGAGGGTCGGACCTCTGTTGACGGAGGCGCGCGTGGAACGCACCGAAATCCTCAGGCGGGAGATCAGGGCGCTGGCATTCGATCAGTACGGCACCATCGTCGATATGCAGCGAGGCCTCACCGAGGCGGTGACGCCGTTCCTCAAGGCCAAGGGCTGGGAGGGCAACCCCGGCAGCTTCGTGACGTGGTGGCGGCGCACGCACTTCGAGAACTCCATGATCGACGCGCTCATCGATCGAGGGCACACGCCCTATCGCCAGGTCGGCCACCGCGCGGTGTCCTACGTGATGGACCGCTGCGGCATCGCCTACACCCAGGACGAGGTGCACGGGCTGGTGAGCCAGATCGAGACGCTGAAGCCGTTCCCCGATGTGGTGCCGGCGCTGCAACGCCTTCGCGCCGTCGGCTACAAGCTCGCCATCCTGTCCAATGGCGACCGCGACATGCTCAAGGCGGCAGGCCCGCACATCGGGTTTCCATTCGACCACGTCATATCTGTGCAGGAGGCGGGATACTTCAAGCCGCACTGGAAGACCTACGCCAAGGCCTGCGAGATCATGGGCGAGGAGCGCACATCCGTCCTGTTCGTAGCCAACCACGCCTTCGACTGCATCGGCGCCAAGGCCTACGGCATGCGCGCAGCGTTCATTGACCGGCGCAAGCGCCCCTTTGGCGAGACCCCGCACCAGCCGGACATCGTGGTGGGCGATGTTGCGGAGCTAGCCGGTGCGCTGGCGGGCTAGGCCGGGAACTTCGGGCTAGGTATGTGAGATCTGGCGCAGCGGAACCTTCTCGAAGGTCCCACTCAGGTCGTCAAACAGATGCGCCGGTGAGCGGCCCGCGAACACCCTCGGGTATCCAAGGCCGCACCGATCACGCGCGCCGCGCCCAGTCGCAGCTCGCTCGAGAACCCAAGCCAGCCGTGGCCGATCTTAGGCGGGCTCGAGCCTCGGAAGCTCACGCGTCTCCACGGATCCCATCGAGCAGCTGGTATTCGTCGATCCCGGTAGCCATTCACCCCTGCGCCAGCAGCTTGCCCTGCAGCTGCAGCAGGCAACCCTCGATGTTGTGCAGCGTCTCGTCAAGGCGGTTAATCTCGCGCTCGATTTCGGCAGGATCGCGTGCGGGCCGCTCCTCGCGCGACACGGCGGCAACCTCGAGCAGGCTGGCCCCGTCCGGCGCCCCAGAGCGCCCACCGCAGCACTGACTCCTCCGGGCGGCCGCCCCGACCCGTCGGCTTGGGACGCAGCGCACGCTGGCGCCGCACCAGCGCCGCGCGCAGGAATTTCAGCTCGCGCTTTTTATGGCGCAACTCCTTCACCGCGGCTTTCCCCTCGGTCGTGGCCTTCACCGATACCGCAACTGCCGTGCCTTCGATCCGGGTATAGCGCATGGGCGCCAGCTGCATGGGCTGTGTCCGCTCGTGATGGTGATGCTCAGGCAAGCGCAAAGGTAATCCGCCGCTCAGGCAGCAGTCCAGGCGCATGAACGCGTTAGCGCGTCGAGAGTTACAACGTTGACTGCTGTTGCCTACGGACGGAGCGTGCCAAGATTGCCCGCGACGTGTTGATACATTGTGTGGGCTAGGCTCGAAACTTCCTTGTAAAAATT
>JAFMSC010000592.1 GCA_017353825.1 Hyphomicrobiaceae bacterium
AGAAATACGGCGAAATCTCGCTTGCCGGGTCACCTGCCCAAATGCATCGGAACGAGTGCCGGCCGCGGCCCGTGCCGCTCACCTTCGAGCGCAACAGCATGGAGATCGTTCAGCCGCCGGAGGGGGTTTCCTGTTCGCGAAGATCATGAGGTCCCTCCCGCCGCAGTGGTCCTGGTACCGCGTTGGGCCATTACGACGGCGACACGCTGGCGTTCGATACCGTCGGGGAAGACCGGCTCTACGCGCCGGCCGATTTTTCGCCGCGCCCTGCACCAAGGCCGGCACGTGGTCGAAGCGCCCTGGGGCTGCGGACCACGACGAGGTCAAGGAGGCGATCGAGCGGTACATCACGGAGAGCTGGCTGTTTGTCTTTCGGAAAGTCTCACGGCAAGTTCCTGCAGCTGCCTCCCAGCGCCAGGGCGGGCCTCTGCGAGCCCGAACCGCGCGAGGCGACATCGAAGCAAGCTGCGCGTCGACTGCGCTTTGGTCCCGGACTGGGCGGCTGCTACGCTGCGCGGCAGATCGGGGAATCCGTGTATGGCTGCGAGACGCTCGTCGCGAAGGCAGCGCAGCCTCTAGCCGGGCCACGCGCCGGCGAGGTCATCAACCTGTCGAGGCTCGCGATTCGCCACGATCTCACCGCCGACGGCCTCGAGGCCGCGATCTTCGCCTACCGGACGGGAGCTTCCGGTATCGCCTCGATGCGGTAGAGGCGCTATGATGGTGGCTGTAGAAGGTACGACATGAGGCTGCAGCGCGACATCATCGCATTGGCGCTGGCCTTGGCGGTGCCCGCCGCCTTGGCCGGGACGCCGTCGGCTCCCTCCGAGACCGCCGGTTCCATCCCGGACCTCTCCGGCATCTGGTGGCATCCGTTCCTGCCCGGCATGGAGCCGCTCGCGTCGGGCCCCACTGCGCTTCGCAACCTCTCTCGGCGCAATGGTGTGGGCAACTACGATCAGCTGGTCGGCGATTACACCAACCCGATCCTGCAGCCGTGGGCGGCGAAGGTAGTGCGAAAGTTCGGCGAGCTCTCGAAGGCCGGCGTGACCTATCCCAGCCCCGCCAACCAGTGCTGGCCCGAGCCGCTGCCGTACATCTACAAGAACACCGGTCTGTTGCTGCTGCAGCAGCCGCACGAGCTCACGCTCATCTACAACCACGAGCTCCGCAAGGTGCGCATGGACGCGCCGCATCCCGCGACCGTGACCCCGTCCTGGCATGGGGATTCAGTTGGCCATTACGAGGGCGACAGCCTGGTGATCGATACGCTTGGGCAGAAGCATGGACCTTTCGCCATGCTGGACCTCTACGGTACGCCCTATAGCGACAAGCTCCACGTGGTGGAGCGCTATCGGGTCATCGACTACGAAGAGGCAAAGGATGGGCTCGAACGGAACGCGAAGGAGAACATGAAAGCCGGCGGCGCCCAGGAGCTCGACCCCAGCTACCGCGGCAAACATCTGCAGGTCTTCTTCACAGTCGAGGACCCGAACGTTTTCACCACGCCCTGGTCGGCGACCATCACCTATGCACGCGGCTCGAACGAATGGCGTGAGTCGGTCTGCCCCGAGAACCCGCACGATTACCTCACCCATCGGGACGTAGAGGTCCCGACCGCAGCCAAGCCGGATTTCTAGCAGCAGCCGCCCAGCCGGGAACGCACACGGTTAGAACCGGACGTGCCGCAGCTTCTCGGGATTGCGCGTGAGATAGATCGCGACAATGCGGCCGCCGCGATGTTCGATCGCCATAGTGTTGATAGCTCCATCGTCCTCGCGCATGACGAGGCCCGGCAGTCCGTTGACAACGGCGCTGCGGACCTCGGTTCCGAGCAGGGCCGGCGTCTTGCGCGCGATCCCGGCGAGGAAGCGCAGGATCCTGTCGGCGCCACGGATCGGATTGAGCGCCGCCAGGCGCTTGCCGCCGCCGTCGGAGAAGAGGATCGCGTCTTCGGCCAGAATCCGGGTCAGCGCCCGCACATCGCCCGACGCAGCGGCCAGGTGAAAGGCGGTGGCGAGCCGCTGCCCGTCTTGCTGCGAGGCCGGGAAGCGCGGGCGGCCGGCTTGCAT
>JAFMSC010000259.1 GCA_017353825.1 Hyphomicrobiaceae bacterium
ACTCACCGTGACTATCCAGAAACTCGCTGCAGTGCAGCACGCCTTTCATCCATCCGGGTGCGCCCAGCGAATGGAAACTCAGTAGGACTAAGCTCTGCCTGCGCAGAATCTCAGGTCGCGATCAATGCGATCAATGACTTGGTTAGCCGAAACGTCGGCACTACAGATTGCGTGCGGAGGGTCGTTGGACGAGAGGCGAGCAAGACTGTGTCGTCAACACTTGCACGATGAGACTTGGTCTGCACGCAGGCAGTCAAGACCCCACGGTCGGCCCTAAGCGCCACCCCGGGTGGTGCTCGTCACTCAACTCCTTGATGTCCAGCGCCGCCGCGACAAATCGACTGGGGGATCTATCGACGAGGGGCTCTGATGCCCAACGGCGCAAGCCAACTTGAGCTTGCCTATCCCCGCCAGAAGGGAGGGAAAACTCGCACCAACTTCGCGGGGCATGATATCAGGGCGCAGCCGCGACTGGCGAAGCCTCGGCGCTGCCGGGACAGACGCCGCGCCCATCTTCTTCCCTGAGGGAGCCGAGCCGTGGCAGCAGACGTCTCACGCGCCTCTAAGTGCATCGTCGCGGGCGGCGGGCCTGCCGGAATCATGGCCGGGTACCTGCTGGCGCGGGGGGGCATAGACGTGACTGTGCTCGAGAAGCACGCCGACTTCTTGCGCGACTTCCGCGGCGACACCATCCACCCTTCGACCATGGACGCGCTGGCCGAGCTTGGCTTGCTGGAGGACTTCCTGCGCCTACCGCACCAGGAGGTGAGATACGCCGAGGGGGACATCGAGGGCGAGCGCCTGCGCATCGCCGACTTCCGTCGGCTCTCGACGCGCTCGAAGTTCATCGCCTTCATTCCGCAGTGGGACTTCCTGAACTTCATGGCCGAGCGGGCGCAGGCGTTCCCCCAATTCACGTTGCTGATGCAGACAGAGGCGATTGATCTTGTCCATGACGGCGGGCGCGTCGCCGGAGTGAAGGTTAGCTCGCCCTCGGGCGAGCGGGAACTGCGCGCAGACCTCGTCATCGCCGCCGACGGCCGCCACTCGAGGCTGCGCGAAGCCGCCGGACTTAAGGTCGAGGACCTGGGGGCGCCGATGGACGTGCTGTGGTTCAAGCTGCCGCGTGGCCCCGAGGACCCCGGCGCCGTCCTCGGCCGTATCAAGGCGGGGCAGGCCCTGGTCATGCTCGACCGCGGCGACTACTGGCAGTGCGCCCTAATCATCCGCAAGGGCACTGCGGATGCCGTGAAAGCCCAGGGCCTTGAGGCCTTCCGCACCCGCGTAGCAGAGTTCATTGGGCCGTCGGCTACACAAGGCGTCGCCAGCCTCGACGACGTGAAGCTGCTGACCGTAAGGGTTGACCGCCTGGAGACGTGGCACAAGCCGGGCCTCCTGTTTATCGGCGATGCGGCACACGCCATGTCGCCGGTGGGCGGGGTCGGCATCAATCTCGCCATCCAGGATGCCATCGCCGCGGCCAACATCCTCATCCTGCCGTTGCGCGCCGGAGCCGTAACCGAGGACGACCTGAGCAAGGTTGAGCGGCGCCGAACGTTCCCGACCTGGGCCACCCAGTGGTTCCAGACCGCCGTGCAGAACCGTGTCATCGACCCGGTGCTCAGGAGCTCACGGCCCCCCAGGCTTCCCTGGCTGTTGCGCTTCCTGCAGCGCTATCTGCCCATCGTGCAGTGGATTCCGGCGTGGCTTATCGGCGTCGGGTTCCGTCCCGAGCACGTGGACCTCGATGCCATCGACGGACCGGGCGGCGCCAGGCAGTGAGGCAGGGGGATGGCGCTCGCCCCGTGGCAAAGGCAGGCGTTTGCAGGAGATTGCAGCTCGCCCGTGGCGTCTATGCGACGTGCGCGGATCGGGCTGTCGGCCTCACTACCAACGCGACAAGAGGTGCCCAATAGAGGAAACGTCCGCCCCATCCCCTTAAGGTTTGTGGGCCGATGACGCCAGTGGGGGCACGGGCAAAAAAGAAAACCTTTCAACCGAGGACGGCCCAAGTAGAAGCGTATCGAGGATTGCGCGCCGAGGCTTTCGCGTCCCAGGCCTCGTTCAATGAGAAGGCCCACCGCGCTTCCACACCTGCGCCAGCTCCGTGGCCAACTGCCGCCGTTGACTGGGGTTGAATGTCTTGGGTCCAAACATGGAGATCACGCAACCAGCGGACTCCGTGACAAACGCGTGCTTTTCTCAAGAACGACGGCCTCGATGAGCTTGATCTCATCGATTCGGGGCTTCGATTCGGGGCTTCGGCAAACCTGTCAACCGCCCGCCGGATCATCCCAGTGCGTGCAATTGGATCGCCACTCGCTCTGCTGCGGTGACGCGCCGCCGCGATGCCTCGCCAAGCGAATGTCCGCGGTCGCGCTCGTTGGCGGCAGCCCAGATTGACCACGCGCGGCGGCGGTGCGACTGTTACCCACATTAAAAACCCATCGGAGGCCGGTATGGCGCAAGGAGGTTGCCTCGCGGGCAAGGTCGTGGTCGTCACCGGCGCCGGACGCGGGATCGGGCGCGAGATCGCGCTGCTGGCGGCGGCCGAGGGTGCCAGCGTGGTCATCAACGACCTGGGCGGCTCGGCCGACGGCGAGGGTGCCGACAAGTCGGTTGCCGCTCAGGTGGTTGACGAGATTGCCAAGGCCGGCGGCAGGGCCGTGGCCAGTGGCGACAGCGTGGCAGACCCGCAGGGTGCCGAGCGCATCATCAAGACGGCCATCGACGCCTTTGGCCGCATCGACTGTGTGGTCAACAACGCCGGCATCCTGCGCGACCGCATCTGGCACCGCATGAGCACGGTGGACTGGGACGCCGTTATCAAAGTCCACCTCTACGGTGCGTTCTACGTGTCCAAGGCCGCAACGCCCTACTTCAAGGACCAGGAGTCCGGCTCCTTCATCCACTTCACTTCCACCTCGGGCCTCATCGGCAACCTCGGCCAGGCCAACTACTCTGCCGCCAAGATGGGTATCGTCGGCCTATCCAAGTCAATCGCGCTCGACATGGCCCGCTTTGGCGTGCGTTCCAACTGCGTATCTCCGTTCGCTTGGTCGCGGCTCATTGGCACCATCCCCACCGACACTCCCGAGCAGAAGGCGCGCGTGGAGCGCATCCAGAACACCATGACGGCCTCCAAGATCGCGCCCATCTGCGTGTTCCTGGCGAGCGACCTGTCAAGGGATGTGACTGGCCAGGTCTTCGCCGTGCGCAAGGACGAGATCTTCCTGATGAGCCAGCCGCGCCCCTTGCGCGTCGCCCACAAGGACGGCGGCTGGACGCCCCAAGCCATTGCCGAGACCGTGCTGCCCGCGTTCAAGAGCGCCTTCTACCCGCTCGACCGCTCCGCTGACGTCTTCAACTGGGAGCCGCTGTGAAGGGCTGACCAATGCTCTCCAGAGCCGGCTTGCACTGCCTTGGAACCTGCCGTTCTCAAGAGCCCATTCAGACGGGCCCATGCAGGAGGGCTCATGCAGGAGGGCTCATGCAGGAGGGCTCATGCAGGAGGGCTCATGCAGGCCATGCGGGGGCCATGCAGGAGGGCCATGCAGGATGCACCCAGCTACGATGAGAGCGGCAGAGGTTGATTTCGATGTCGTGAGTTTCGCGATCAACCCCATTGAAGATCGAAGACCCCAGGAGAGCGAAGGTTCATTCGATGGCTGATAAGACCGAGATCGGCATCCTCGCCTATGGCGCCTACCTTCCGAGGTTGCGGCTAGCGCGCAAGGTGGCCGCGGACGCCAATGCCTGGTTCAATCCGGCGCTCAAGGGTCTCGCAAGGGGCGAGCGCACCATGTGCAACTGGGACGAAGACACCGTGACCATGGCCGTGGAGGCGGCGCGCGACTGCCTGATCGGGCAGGACCGCGGGACTGTGTCATCCCTATCTCTGGCCTCCACCAGCTTTCCTTTCGAGGACCGCCTCAACGCCGGCATCGTACTGGAGGCGCTCAACCTGGCGCCCAGCGTCAACGCACAAGACCTGACGGCCTCGCAGCGGGCGGCCACCTCCGGTCTGATCACGGCAGTGCAGATGGCGCGCGGAGGTGCCGGGCCTGTCCTCATGGTGGCTTCCGAGAAACGGCGGACCAAGACGGCGAGCCCGCGGGAGCTTGAGACCGGCGACGGGGCGGCGGCGCTCTTGATCGGCACGGGGCCGGTGGTGGCAAGGCTGATCGGGCATGCGAGCCGCACGGTGGATTTCGTCGACCACTTCCGTGGCGAGGGCTTCGAGTTCGACTACACCTGGGAGGAGCGCTGGATCAGGGACGAGGGCTACAATAAGATCGTCCCTGCCGCCCTCGCCGACGTGTTCAAGGCTACCGCCGTGAAGCCCGCCGACGTCGCCCATTTTGCCATGCCCTGCGTGCTGCCGCGCGTCGCGGCCGGCATCGCTAAGAAGGCCGGCATGGCGGAATCCGCGGTGCGCGACAACCTCCACGCCGTCTGTGGCGAAACCGGTGCCGCGCATCCGATCGTGATGCTGGTGGACGCTCTGGAGAAGGCCAAGCCGGGCGACAAGATCCTGGTGGTGGGCTTCGGCCAAGGCTGTGACGCCCTCTTGTTCGAGGCGACCGATGCCCTGCCGAGGCTGGCTCCGCGGCTGGGTATCATGGGTCACCTCGCGCGCCGCAAGGAGGAGACCAACTACGCCAGGTTCCTGGCCTTCAATGATCTCGTCGCCATCGAGCGGGGCCTGCGCGCCGACATCGACAAACAGACACCCTTGTCCTCGCTCTACCGCAACCGGCGCATGCTGACCGGCCTCATCGGCGGCCAGTGCCGCAAGTGCGGCACGCTGCAGTTCCCCAAATCCAACGTGTGCGTGAACCCCAACTGCAACGCGTTCCACAGCCAGGACGACCACGCCTTCGCCGACACGCCCGCGAAGGTGCAGTCCTTTACCGCCGACCGCCTCACCTACTCGCCAGACCCGCCGCACTACTACGGCATGGTCGTGTTCGACGAGGGCGGGCGGATGATGATCGACTTTACCGACTGCGATGCGGCAAGCGTGGACGTGGACGCGCCCATGCGCATGATGTTCCGTATCAAGGAATACGACCCCGCGCGCGGTTTCACGCGCTATTTCTGGAAAGCCGCGCCGACTCAGCCAAATGCTGGCGGCCCGGCCCCGGCGAAAGCCTAAAGGAGGCTCCCATGGCAAGCGGCATCAAGGACAAGGTGGCAATTCTCGGGATGGGCTGCTCCAAGTTTGGCGAGCGCTGGGACAAGGAGGCCGACGACCTGATGGTGGAGGCCTTCGAGGAGGCCCTAGCCGATGCAGGCATCGAGAAGAACCAGATCGAGGCCGCCTGGCTCGCCACGGCAATAGAGGAGCAACACGTCGGCAAGTCGGGCGTGCCGCTGGCGGTGGCGCTCAGGCTCCCATATATCCCGGTCACACGCGTGGAAAACTACTGCGCCAGCGGCACCGAGGCATTCCGCGGCGCCGTCTATGCCGTGGCCTCCGGCGCCGCCGATATCGCGTTGGCGCTGGGCGTGGAGAAGCTCAAGGACACAGGCTATGGCGGGCTGCCGCAGAGGAGCCGCGGCGCGCTTGCCTCCATGTGGTGGCCGAACCTGTCGGCGCCCGGCTCGTTCGCCCAGCTCGCCGCCGCCTACCGCGCCAAGCACCACAAGGCGCCCGAGGACCTGAAGCGGGCCATGGCGCACATCTCGGTCAAGAGCCACGACAACGGCAACCGCAACCCCAAGGCGCACCTCACCAACAGGATCGACATCGATACCGTGCTAGCCGCGCCCATGGTGGCCGAGCCGCTCGGCCTCTACGACTGCTGCGGCGTGAGCGATGGCTCCGCCTGCGCCATCGTCACCACGCCGGAGATCGCCGGGAGCCTCGGCAAACAGGACATCATCTCGGTCAAGGCGCTGCAGCTGGCCGTGTCCAACGGCACCGAGGCGGCGCACAACTCCTGGGATGGAAGCTACTTTGCAACCACACGGGTCGCCTCCAAGCGCGCCTATAAGGAGGCCGGCATCGAGCGCCCACGCGATGAGCTCAATCTCATCGAGGTGCACGACTGCTTCTCGGTGACGGAGCTCGTCACCATGGAGGACCTCTACGTGTCGTCTGAGGGCGGGGCGATCAAGGACGTGCTCGATGGCTTCTACGATGCCGACGGCCAAGTACCCTGCCAGATCGACGGAGGCTTGAAGTGCTTCGGCCACCCCATTGGCGCCTCAGGCCTACGCATGATCTATGAGATCTACCTGCAGATGCAGGGCAGGGCCGGCCCACGTCAGCGCCAGAACATGCCCCGCTACGGCCTTACCCACAATCTGGGCGGCTTCCCGCACCAGAACGTGTGCTCCATCTCCGTGATCGGCCGGTATGGGGAGTGAGGCGGTCGGGCGATGAGATTAGGGCCCGTCCATAAATAAGGAAGTCAATTGCGTCTTTGCCGAGGTGCGATCG
>JAFMSC010000593.1 GCA_017353825.1 Hyphomicrobiaceae bacterium
ACACCGGGCCGAGGCGGTTGCATGCGCCACGCCAACCGGGACGGACACGATCAGACGGAACCCGGGGAGACGGGCGTCGGGCCAGCGCCTCGCTGCCGGCTGACCAGCAATGCCAGCGATGACGGACAAGCGTTGACCATGCAGGCCCCGGCCAAGCTCCAGCTGGCGCGTGCTCTGTTGCGCCGGTATGGACTGCCACTCCTGATCGTCGCCGCCTTGTCGTGTATACTAGTGCAAGGTTGGCACCATCACCTGACGCTCGAGACTGTGGTGACGCAGCGCGATCGTTTCCAGGAGTTTTTCGCCGTCCATGTGACCGTTTCGGTGCTGGCATATGTGGCCATTTACGCGCTGCTCGTGGCTCTTTCGCTGCCTTGCGGTGCGGTCATGTCGACCGCTGGGGGGCTGTTGTTCGGATGGATCGGCGGCGCACTGGCCGCCGTTGCCGGCGCCACCCTCGGCGCGACCCTGGTCTTCCTGATCGCGCGCACCGCCGTCGGCGACTCCCTCAGCCGCCGGGCCGGACCCTGGCTTGCAAAGCTGAGCAAAGGCTTCCAGAAGGACGCGCTCAGCTACATGCTGTTCCTGCGCCTGGTTCCAGCGTTTCCTTTTTGGTTCGTCAACATCGCGCCGGCCGTCCTGGGCGTGCCTTTGAGAACGTTCGTGCTCGGTACGCTGATTGGCATCACGCCCGCCACCTTCGCTTTCGCATCCGCCGGGGCCGGCCTCGACAGCGTCATCTTGGCGGCCAAGAATGAGCATGCGGCGTGCGTGGCCCGCGAGGGCGCGCAGGCCTGCCCCCTCAAGCTCCATGTCAGCTCGCTCCTCACCAGGGAGCTGATCCTGGCCCTGGTGCTGATCGGCCTGGTGGCCCTGATGCCTGTCGTCCTCAAGCAGTGGAAGCAGAGGAGGAGAAGCAATGCCGCAGCCAAATGACCCGCCAAATGACCCGGTGGTTGGGCGGCGGTGGCTGCGTCACGCGAGCAAGACGGACGGCCCCCCTCCCTCAGCCAGGACCAGGACGAGCCTCGAAACGCAGGTCGACCTGTGTGTGATCGGCGCCGGCCCCGGGGGGCTTACGGTGGCGGCCGCCGCCGCCCAGCTGGGGATGGCGGTGGCGCTCATCGAGCGCCATAAGATGGGCGGCGACTGCCTCAACTACGGCTGCATCCCCTCCAAGGCCCTGATCGCTGCGGCGCGGCGGGCGCACCTGATGCGCTCGGCGGCGCCGTTCGGCATCCGGCCCGTCGATCCGGCCATCGACCCAGTCGCCGTCCACGCCCATATCAAGCACGCCATCACGGCCGTCGCCCCCAACGACTCGGCAGAGCGCTTCCAGGGTCTCGGCGTCAAGGTGATCCGGGCCAGCGCTCACTTCATCACGCGCGACACGGTGCTCGCCGGGGAGCAGCGCATCAAGGCGCGCCGGTTTGTGATCGCCACGGGGTCGTCGCCGCTAATCCCCGACATCCCCGGTCTCGACAAGGTCGACTATCTTACCAACGAAACGATATTCCAGAACCGGGAGAAGCTCGATCATCTCATCGTCATCGGCGGCGGGCCCATCGGACTGGAGCTGGCGCAGGCGCACCTGCGGCTCGGGAGCCGAGTGACCGTCATCGAGGCCGGACGGCCGCTCGGCAACGCCGATCCTGAGCTCGCGGAACTGGCCCTCACGCACCTTGCGGCAGAGGGCCTCGACATCCGCCAGAATGCGCTGGTGGAGCGCGTGAGCGGCGGCACCCGCCTCATTGACGTCCATGTCACCGAGGACGGCAAGACCACGCTTCTTCAGGGTACGCACCTGCTCGTGGCCGCCGGGCGCAAGCCCAACGTCTCCGGGCTCAACCTGGAAGCGGCCGGCATCAAGTACGACGCCCGCGGTATCAAGGTGAACAAGGGGCTCACCACCTCGAACGGCCGGGTGCTCGCTGTCGGCGACGTGACGGGCGGCCCCCAGTTCACGCACGTCGCCAACTATCACGCCGGGATCGTCATCCGCCGCACCCTGTTCCGCATCCCTGCAACCGTGCACGACAGCATCATCCCGTGGGT
>JAFMSC010000260.1 GCA_017353825.1 Hyphomicrobiaceae bacterium
CCCTCCCAAGCAGGGGGGAAGTGCGGTGCGGTTCGCTAGCGCCTACGTCGGCAGCGGCGGCACCAATCCGGCGAAGGACAAGCAACCCTTCATGCCCCTGTCGATCCCCGGCCGGGGTTCTTACACCGGCATGGTTCTCTTCCAGCCCACGGATCTTACGAGCCCCGCGCCGCAGCTTAAGGCGCGCGGCGCGGAGACCTACGGCTTCTGCGTCGGGCTGCGCGCGGAAACGAGCCAGGATTATCCGGCGCTTGAAGCGCTGCTGGCCACGGCGCCGTCGGCCACGAGCTTTGCGGCGGAGCTGCCCTGGTTCGTCGCCAAGGCCCTTGATGCCGGCCAGGCTGTCACGCTGCAGATCAAGGATGCTACCCGGCATGATGTGCGCGTGCAACGCAGCCCGCCTGCGTGCGACTGAGCCGGGCGTCTCCACCTTTGCGAGGAACTGCTGAGCCGAGAAGGTGAAACGATGCGCATCTCCAAGATCGCCGGCTTGTGCCTTGTTGGAGCCTGCCTGGCCGTCGTCTTAGTGCTCCATGCCGCGCCCGCGGAGGCGCTGAAGGGCTGCTTCTGCTCCAAGCGGTTCAAGGCCGACCGGATCTGCGGGGAAGTTCCGCGACTGGACGACGACGAGATCGGCGTACAACCGCCAAACATGGGCTACCGCATCCTAAAGCGGAACGAGTACGTGGAATGCACCGCCGAGGAGGTCGAGCCGATCCAGCCGCCTCGCTGCCTGCCGGGCCAGGTGCTGCAAGGCGGCGCCTGCATGGCGCTGCCGCAAGCCCCCAAGGAGGAGGAGCCTGCGCCCTCCGACCGTGAGTTCGGCATCGCCGGCTCCAACACCATCGGCGAGAAGCTGATGCCGACCCTTATCAAGGCCTTCGGCCGGTCCCAAGGCTTTGCGACCGAGGGCGAGGCCTGTGCGGGCACCACCTTGAGCTTGCGCAAGGGGTCCTGGACACTGTCGATCGCCTGCAGTGCGCGCGGCAGCCATACCGGCATCCCGGCCCTGGCCGCGGGCGAGGCGGACATCGCCATGCTGTCGCGACCGATCGATGCCGACGAGCGGGACATGATGCGCCGGGCGGGTTATCCGAACATGGAATCCGCGCGATACGAGACGGTGCTGGCGCTTGACGGCCTTCTCATCATCGTCGCGCGGCAGAACCGCGTGCGCGCGCTCTCGGTCGACCAGATCGCCCGCGTGTTCGCGGGCGAGATCACCGATTGGGGGCAGCTCGGCGGTCAGCCAGGCCGGATCAGGCTCTACGTGCGAGACGAGAACTCAGGCACCCGCGACACCTTCGAGGCCATGGTGATGCAGCCGCACGGCAAGCGGGTGAGCGATTTAGCCGCGCGCTTCCAATCGAGCTCCGAGCTGTCGGACAGCGTGGCGGCCGACCCCCTGGGCATTGGCTTCGTCGGCTTTGCTTATCAACGCGCGGCGCGTACGCTGCCCATCGCGCAGGCGTGCGGTCTCGTGCATACGCCCTCAGTGCTCGCGATCAAAGCCGAGGACTATCCGCTGTCGCGCCGGCTATTCCTCTACACCGGCAGGCAGCACTCGGTATATTCTGGCCAGCTCCTCGACTACGCCCTCTCTGCTGACGCGCAGGCGGTGATCGAACGCGCTGGCTACGTCGACCAGACGATCTCCTCGTGGAGCGCGGAGGAAACGCGGTCGCGGGTGGCGGTCTATGTCGCGGCGCCGTTGCACGAGCCGGGCCTAGAGCGCGACGGCAGACGCCTCAATGACCTGCGCGCCGCCGCCGAGCGGGCCGAGCGCCTTTCCATTAGCTTCCGATTCCGGTCCAACAGCACCCGGCTCGACACCAAGGCCTGGCAGGACGTATTGCGGCTCGCGGACTACATGAAGACGGCCGCGCGTAACCAGAAAGTGCTGCTGCTCGGCTTCACCGACTCCAACGGCTCGTTCGCGGCCAATCTCGCCCTTTCGCAGGCGCGCGCCGACGAGGTACGAACGAGCCTTTTGAGCTCCGGCGCCGGCCTCTCGCCGGACCTGATCGGGGCAAGCGGCTACAGCGAGCTGATGCCCATCGCCTGCAACGCCGACGAGGCGGGCCGCGCCAAGAATCGCCGGGTGGAGGTGTGGCTCATTCCCCGCTGACGGGGTTGTGGATTTCGAGTGGGACCGCCCCCCACCTCAGAATGAGGCCGCTCGTGTGCACCCAGAGGCGGTTCAACGGTGCACGCATCGGTGCGGATCACCAGGCAGCGGTCATGCCAGGACCGTTGCTGGGTATCCGGGCCCCGTCGTAATGCCGCCAATCAGGTGGCGCGGACCCCGGCTACCCATACCGGTGTCGACGATACCAGTTGGGCCTTCCGCGCAGCCGGCGTTTTGGCCGCCGTCTTGGCCGCAGGGGGCATGGGCGTAAAGCCCCTCAGCTGGATAGACTTGCGCCGGCACGGCGACGGAGCCTACGGCGCCGGCCGGGTGGCGAGCCAAGTCTTGAGTTTTGCCGGTGCTCCTCCTTCTTCTGGGGGCAGACGGCGGGCCGGCGCTCGTTGTGTAGGGAGGCGAAGCTGCCGCCGGGTTGCCGGGCAGGATGAGTTCTGCAAGCCGGGCCGGCCCCTGCCTCCCGTGCACGCTCCCCTTGCGTGGCACGAGCTCAGCCGTGGTGGTCGGGCGCGGCGGTGCCGGCGCGGCGCTCGGCGGCGAGCCTGGCCTCGCGGCGAGTGATGTAGAGAGCAGAGGAGAAGATGACGGCCGCGCCCACCCACGTCGAGGCATCGATGGTTTCGCCAAAGGCGAGGTAGGCAATCAGCACCGAGAACGGCAGGCGGGAGAACTCGAAGGTCATCGCGAGCGAGGCGTCGGTGGCGGCGTAACCTCGCACCAGCGCCACGTGGCCCAGCACCGCGGTGAGCCCCATGCCGAGCGCGGGCACCAGCGCGTCCGCCGGCGGCCAGCTCCACACGAACAGCGCCGGCACCAGCGACATCGGGGTCAGCATCAGGTTGGTGAGGAACACGATCTTGTCCGGGTCGTCGCGCGCCGTCAGCTGCTTGACCATGATGACGGTGACGCCGATCGACATGGCGTTGAACAGCGCGAACGCCTGGCCCAGGCCGAGCGGCACCAGCCCCGGCCGCAGGATGATCATGGCGCCCAGGAAGCCCACACCGACCGCCGTCCAACGCCGCAGCCGCACCTGCTCGCCCAGGAAGAATATGGCGCCCACCGTGCCGAACACCGGCGCCAGGAAGCTGATGGCCGTCACCTCGCCAATTGGAATGAGCGACAGGGCGTAGAACCAGGCCTGCATGGACAGGAGCGAGACCAGCACGCGCACCCCATAGAGGTTGAGCTGCTCAGACCGCAGGAGCGAGGTGCCGCGCCAGACCAGCAGCGGCGAAAGCAGGGTTGCGGCGATGAGGTTGCGTAGGAACACGACCTCTACCGGATGCATGCCGGTGTTGGTGGTGGCGCGCGCGAAGGCGGCAAGCCCGCCCATCATCGCCATCGACAGGGTCACCCAGATGACGGCCGCAACCGGACCGTCCGCGGGCACCAATGCCATGCGTTTGGCATCAGGCGCCGGCATGGTCCTCCCCGTCCTCTTGCGCGTCGCCGCGCTGTGTGAAGCTACCTAGCTTAGCTATTCGCCCAAGGGCAGCATTTGGCAAGCCCGCCGCCCGCGATGCATGACGGGCATGCGCAACCTAGGTTTCAGGTTTCAGGGGCGAGGGTTCAAGCTACGCTGGCCTAGCGCCCGAGTCTGGTCCCCAGTCTGGTCCCCCAGTCTGGGCCCCCAGTCTGGGCCCCCAGTCTGGGCCCCCAGTCTGGGCCCCCAGTCTGGGCCCCCAGTCTGGGCCTTAGTCTGGTACCCGAACCAACGATCCCCAAACCAACGACCCGTAAACCTGATGCGTGATATGACCGAACCTTGTGATCTGTCCGCCCTCGACGCGCGCAGCGCCATCGGTGGGGGCACCCTGTCACCGGTGGAACTCCTGGAGAGCTGCCTCGCCCGCATCGCGGCCACCAACGGGGCCGTGAACGCCATGGTGGCGCTTGACGCGGACGCCGCCCGCAAGCGCGCCCGGCAGATCGAGCAGGCGATCAGCCGCCGCGAGGATGTGGGCCTGCTGGCTGGGCTGCCTATCGGCGCCAAGGACCTGCAGGCTACGGAGGGGCTGCGGACCACCTTCGGCTCGCTGCTGTTCAAAGACAATGTGCCCAACGAGGACGAGCTTAGCGTGGCGCAGGTACGCAAGGCCGGCGGCGTCATCGTGGGCAAGACCAACACGCCCGAGTTCGGCGCCGGTGCCAATACAACCAACCGGGTGTTCGGAGCGACCGGTAATCCGTTCGACCCTAGCAAGACCTGCGGCGGCTCCTCTGGCGGGTCGGCCGTGGCGCTGGCACTCGGCCAGGTGCTGCTCGCCACCGGCTCGGACTATGGCGGCAGCCTGCGCACGCCCGCGGCCTTCTGCGGCGTCGCCGGCTTCAGGCCCTCTCCGGGCCTGGTCCCGTCCATTGACCGGATCGCCAGCCTCAGCCCGTTCGGCGTCACCGGCCCCATGGGGCGCACCATCGGGGACGCGCACCTGTTGCTGCGGGCGCAGATGGGCGCCGACAGGCGCGATCCGTTCTCTTCCGATCGCGAGCGGTTGATGCCCGCCACGCTCAAGGACGCCGACCTCGGCCGTCTGCGTGCGGCTGTGTCGCCCGACCTCGGCTGCGCGCCGGTCGATCGGGCTATCGCGGCGCTGTTCACCGAGCGCGTCGGCCGGTTCCGCCATGCCTTCCGCGAGGTGGAGGAGCGCGCGCCGGATTTCAGCGGCGTGCACGCGACCTTCGAGGTACTACGGGCGGTAAACTTCGTGGCGGCGCACCGCGAGCGCCTGGAGAAGGTACGCCACCTCCTCGACCGCAACGTCACCGACAACACCGAGCGCGGCCTAGAATACACACTGGCCGACGTGGCGCGCGCGAATGTGGAGCAGACGAAGCTCTACAAGCGTGTGCTCGCGTTCTTCCAGGAGGTGGACGTGCTGATCTGCCCGGCCGCGTCGGTTTCGCCCTTCCCGCACGCCCAGCTCTACGTGGAGGAGGTCAACGGCGAGCGCATGCCCACCTACATGCGCTGGCTCGCCATCACCTACGCCCCCACCACCGCGCTCTGCTGCGCGGCCGCCATCCCGTGCGGGCTCGATCATGGGGGCATGCCGTTCGGCCTCCAGGTGATCGGCCCCAACGGCGCCGACGCCCGCGTGCTGGAGGTGGCGCACGCCCTGGAGCAGGTGCTGGCGGCCGACAAGGAGACCGAGCGCCCGGTGCCGCCCTCCCTGTCTCCCCCCGCGACTTAAGCCTCGCCGCAAGCTCCGACAGAACGGGGAGAGGGCGAGACGGGGAGCAGTCTCACGCTCCGATCAAAATCAAAGTCTCTGGCTGCCCTCACCCTGGCCCTCTCCCCATGTCGCCTACTGATCGCCGGGGCGAGCGCGAAGCCAGTGGCCCGAAGCCGAGAGGGTTACCACGCCTCTCACCTGGCGTCGATGCCATCGACAACCTCAGCCCACAAATCATACTCGTCCGCGTGGCAGACGCGCGCTTGCACGATTTCGCCGGGCTTGAGGGGCGTCGCGTCGTTGAGGAACACGGAGCCGTCGATCTCGGGCGCGTCCCACTGGGAGCGGCCGACGGCGCCCTCACCGTTCACCTCGTCCACGATCACATCGATGGTGCGGCCCACGCGGGCGGCCATCAGCTCGCGGCTCACCTCGCGCTGGGCCGCCATAAAGCGGTGCCAGCGCACCTCCTTTACCTCCTCCGGAACGGCGCCGGGCAGCGCGTTGGCGGCGGCGCCGCTCACCGCTTCGTACTTGAAGCAGCCGGCGCGGGCGACTTTTGCCTCCGCCAGCCAGTCCAGCAAAAGGCGGAAGTCCTCCTCGGTCTCGCCGGGGAAGCCGACGATGAAGGTGGAGCGCACGGCGAGGTCGGGGCACGCCTCGCGCCAGCGCCTCAAACGTTCCAGCGTCTTCTCCTGGTGCGCGGGCCGGCGCATGGCTTTGAGCACGCGCGGCGAGGCATGTTGGAACGGAATATCGAGATAGGGGAGGATTTTCCGTTCCGCCATCAGCGGCAATACCGCGTCCACATGCGGGTAGGGGTAGACGTAGTGCAGCCGCACCCAGGCGCCGAGCGAGCCCAGCGCCTGGCACAGGTCGAGGAAGCGCGCCGCCAGGGGCCGGCCCTTCCACGGGCTCTCGGCGTACTTGATGTCGAGCCCGTAGGCGGAGGTGTCCTGGCTGATGATGATGAGCTCTTTCACCCCGGCCCGCACCAGCCGCTCAGCCTCGGCCATCACCTGGTTGGCCGGACGGCTCGCGAGCCCACCCCTGAGCTGCGGGATGATGCAGAAGGAGCAGCGGTTGTTGCAGCCCTCGGAGATC
>JAFMSC010000261.1 GCA_017353825.1 Hyphomicrobiaceae bacterium
GGGCCCCACTACCGCGCCGCCCGCGCCCGCATCGGGCTGGTGCCTCAGGAACTCACCACCGACGCCTTCGCGAGCGTATGGGGCACGGCCAGCTTCAGCCGCGGCCTGTTCGGCAAGCCCCGCGGCGACGCGCACATCGCAAGGGTGCTCAAGAGCCTGTCGTTGTGGGACAAGAAGGACAGCCCGATCGTCAGGCTCTCGGGCGGCATGAAGCGGCGCGTCATGATTGCCAAGGCGCTCGCGCATGAGCCCGAGGTCCTGTTCCTCGACGAGCCCACGGCCGGCGTCGACGTGGAGCTGCGCCGCGACATGTGGAGCCTGGTGCGGTCGCTGCGCGAGTCCGGTACCACCATCATCCTCACCACCCACTACATCGAGGAGGCCGAGGAGATGGCCGACCGTGTCGGCGTCATCAACAAGGGCGAGCTGATCCTGGTCGAGGACAAGGCCACCCTGATGCGCAAGCTCGGCAAGAAGCAGCTCACCCTGCAGCTGCACGGCCGGCTCGACGCGGTGCCGGCGGAGCTGGCAGCCCATCGGCTGGCGCTGGCCGCGGACGGCCGGGAGCTCATCTACACCTACGACACGCAAGGCGAGCGCACCGGCATCACGGCGCTGCTTGCCGACCTGCGCCATGCGGGCATCCGCTTCCGCGACCTCAACACGACACAAAGCTCGCTTGAGGACATCTTCGTCGACTTGGTAAGGCAGCGCCAATGACCATCTCCATAAACGTGCCGGTGAACCTTTATGCGGTGCGCGCCATCTACCTGTTCGAGATGGCGCGCGCCGGGCGCACGCTGATGCAGAGCATCCTTTCACCCGTGATTTCCACCTCGCTCTACTTCGTGGTGTTCGGCGCCGCGATCGGCTCGCGCATTACGGAAATCGAGGGCGTGAGCTACGGCGCCTTCATCGTGCCGGGGCTGATCATGCTGATGCTGCTCACTCAGAGCATTGCCAATGCCTCGTTCGCCATCTACTTCCCGAAGTTCGTCGGCACCATCTACGAGGTGCTGTCCGCACCGGTCTCCTATGTCGAGATCGTGCTGGGCTACGTGGGCGCCGCCGCCACCAAGTCGGTGATGCTGGGGCTCATCGTGCTGGCAACGGCGGGCCTCTTCGTACCCCTCAAGATCTCGCATCCGGTGTGGATGCTGGCGTTCCTGGTGCTCACGGCGGTCGCCTTCTGCCTGTTCGGCTTCATCATCGGCATTTGGGCCGACGGGTTCGAGAAGCTGCAGGTGATCCCGCTTCTCATCATCACCCCGCTCACGTTCCTCGGCGGCACCTTCTACTCGCTCAACGTGCTGCCGCCGTTCTGGCGGACGGTGACGCTGTTCAATCCGCTCGTGTATCTGATCAGCGGATTCCGCTGGAGCTTCTACGGCGTCGGCGACGTAAGCGTGGAGCTGAGCCTTGCCGCCACCCTCGGCTTCCTGGCCCTCTGCCTCGCCATGGTCTGGTGGATCTTCAAGACGGGGTACCGGCTGAAAACATGACCTGCCGCCAATCACGCCGTTCCGCGACCCCTGATGGATGGTTGCGAAAGTTGGGTTAAGGGCGCTTGCGGTCCTCAGGTCGGTTCCCGATCCTAGTTGACCGGAGGCCAGCGCGAAGCATGGCCAACGCGGCTCACTGATCGCGGGTGGCCCTCGAACCCGCAACTTGACGGCCGCACCCGCTCCCCAAGGGCCTTCTTCTCCACACTGGGGCATGCCGGATACGTCTGGCTTGGCCTCTCGTTGGCGCGTGTTGAGGACGATCAGCTGCGAGCCAGCTTCTTCGGCTTTGGTGGCGAGGATATTCGGGAACGAACTTGGGCCGGCGTCCCAGGTTGGCCGCGGTTCGGGCCCCTCTTGGCTCTACGCGCCGGGCGCATAGGCAAGGGTGGCGAAGGCCTCCAGGCCCCAGTCCAGGGCCCCAGTCCAAGGCCCCAGTCCAGGGCCCCAGTCCAGGGCCCCAGTCCAGGGCCCCAGTCCAGGGCCCCAGTTCAGGCCCCCAGTCCAGGCCCCCAGTTCAGGCCAGCCTCGCCATCCCAGCATCCCTGGAAGGCTCGCTCTCCACCAGCCCAGATACCAGCCGTCCACCTTGTGGGGCAATGCCGCTGGCGACGGCGCGACCCGGTGTGCGCGCTTCGCCACGGGCTGTCATCTCGCCGATACCCGACACGCGAGCTTGGCATGGCGGTGGTGTTCACGCCGCCCGCAGCGCTCCGTTGCGCGCGTCCGCCAGGATCATGTCCGCGGCCTTCTCCGCGATCATGATGGTGGGGGCGTTGGTGTTGCCCGAGGTGAGCGTGGGCATGATGGAGGCGTCGGCCACGCGCAGGCCGGCGAGCCCGTGCACGTTGAGACGGGCATCCACCACTGCCCCGGTGTCGCTCCCGCTCCCCATCTTGCAGGTGCCGCACGGGTGAAACACGGTGGTGGCGTAGGCGCGCGCGTAGGCCATCAGCGCCTCGTCGGTGGCGGCCTCCGGGCCCGGCAGGTGTTCGCGCACCACGTGCCGCGCGAACGCCGGCCGGCTCGTCACGCGGCGCACCAGCTTCATCCCGTCGAGCAGCACGCGGCGGTCGGTCTCGGCCGCCAGGTAGTTGGAGACGATGGTGGGATGTGCGGCCGGGTCTGCGCTTTTGATGGCTAGCGTGCCTCGGCTCTCCGGACGCAGCTGGCACACGCTGAGCGTCACGCCGGAGAAGGTGTTGAGCCCCTGGCCGGGCCGATCGGCCGACAGCGGCATGAAGTGGAACTGCACGTCGGGCAGGTCCACATCGGGCCGCGAGCGCGCAAAGGCGCCGGCAACCCCGGCGCCGATGGTGAGAATCCCGCGCCGCGTTAGCGCGTATTCGAGGCCGGCGTGGACCCTGAGCCACGGACTGTGCCACACGTCATTGAGGCTGCCGCGACCCGTGCACTGATAGATGAATCGCGCCTGCAGATGGTCCTGCAGGTTTTCGCCGATGCCCGCGAGCTCGTGGCGCACGGGCACGCCAGCCGACTTCAGCACCGCGCCGGGGCCGATGCCGGAGAGCTGCAGGATGTGCGGAGAGCCGATCGCGCCGGCCGCCAGAATTACTTCGCGCCTGGCGGTGATGGTCTCGACGGCGCCGTTTCGCGTCCATCGGATGCCGGTGGCGCGCCGGCCGTTGAGCTCGACAGCCTCAACGAGTGCATCCGTGACGACGACGAGATTGCGGCGCCCGCGCACGGGATTGAGGTAACCCACGGCGGTGGAGCAGCGCCGGCCGTTGCGGTTGGTGAGCTGGTAGTAGCCAGCCCCCTCCTGCTCGGGGCCGTTGAAGTCCGCCGTGCGCGGGATGCCCTCTACCTCGCACGCCTCGATGAAAGCATCACACAATTGCCGCTGGCCGAGCCGCACGTCCGACACGCTGAGCGGGCCGTCGGCGCCGTGCAGGTCGTCGGCGCCCCGCTCCTGGTTCTCGGCACGCTTGAAGTAGGGCAGCACGTCGTGCCAGCCCCAACCGACGTTGCCGAGCTGGCGCCAGACGTCGAAATCCTGCGCCTGGCCCCTGACGTAGAGGAGACCGTTGATGGCGCTGGAGCCGCCGAGCACCCGCCCGCGCGGCCAGGACACGATTCGGCCGTCGAGATGAGGCTCAGGGCCTGATCCGAACTGCCAGGTGACCGCGGGGTTTGAGTAGTTGCGGTAATAGCCCGCCGGGATGTGAATCCACGGGTTGCGATCGCGCCCGCCAGCCTCCACCAGGGCCACCGCAAGGCTGGGATCCCCGCTCAGCCGGTTGGCGAGCACGCAGCCAGCCGAGCCCGCGCCGACGATGACGTAGTCGAACGCTGCCTCCCCCATCCTGAATAGTCCTTCCCCCTCATCTCGTTGGAGGACTGTAGGGCGCCGGAACTCAGCTGCCAAGATCGGCCAATGCGCCGGCCGCGACGCTTGCCGGCCTGGAGCCTCACAGACACATCCGAGCCCAGCCGAGGCAGCGGGCGAAGCCACAAGTCGGGGGCAATCCTGAGTCCTTCGACCTGGGCGCGTTGCCTTGATACGGCTATCTCTGTACGCTCTAGCTGATTCGGAGGCCGAACGCGCGCCGAGGCATCGCAAGAAGGAGAAACGCGCAGACTCACAGCTTCTCGCGTCCGGTGGTTGGCGTAGGGGGAACCGGAAAAGCGCTGACCCGTCCGTGACCGTTGTGTTGCCTCGTCGGCCGCTCAATTGGCCGCTGTCCCGGTACAGCCCGCCCGTTTTCCCGCAGCCCACCGTCGTAAATGTCACCCTGTCAACGCCAGGGCTTTCCACGGTCTTGGTCCGGCACGCTGCGAGGGCGCAGGGACGGGATATGGACAGATGTCCAAGATCGAATTGCCGAAGTCCGTCATGGCCGCCATCAACTTCAAGGGTGGCACCGGCAAGACCACGGTGGCGCTGGCGATCGCCGAGGGTATCTGTCGTCTGATGCAGAAGCGCGTGGTGGTTATTGATTGCGATTTCCAGTGCAGCGCGTCCATCGCCCTCCTGGGTCGACGAACCCTGAACGACCTGATCCGCAGGAACGCCACGATGGATTGCCTGCTGCTGAGCAAGCTCGCCAAGAGGAGTGGTACGCGCCTCAGAGAACGCGTTGCGGCGGCCCAGTTCTGCGTCAGCGAGGCGGCGGGTCTGATGCACATCCTGCCGGGCAGCCCCGACATGCCCAGGCACGAGCGGCAGATCGTGGCGTCGTTCCTGCCCAAGTCCGACATCAACGCCGCTTATGAGACGGCCGCCGCCAAGATGGGCGACCAGTTCCGCTCCCTCTTGGACGAGTTCGATTTCGTTCTGATCGATTGCCCGCCTGGCCTGACCTTGTTCTCCGAGGCAGCGATCCGCGCTGCCGATGGCATCGTCGTGCCGACCCTGCCCAACGAGATTTCCTTTGCGGCTATCGATCACTTGCGCGCCGAAATCGCGCGCGCCCGCCCCGACACGCCCTTCGACGACCTCCTGGTGGGCACGGTGGTTTCCAAGGTGCGCCAGAAGAACGGAAGCACCAGTCATCGCACCCATGTGGAGTCGATCGAGCGCCTCCTGGACCGGGTGGCGCCGCAATTCCAGCTGCTCAAGCCGTATCTGCCCTATTGCCGAGAGCTGGAGGGGGCCACGTGGCGCGACAACGAGCGCAGCATCAGCTTCGCCATGCGCTACGGCCAGTCCTCGGGCATGGTGGAGCGGCTGGTGCAGGAATTCGCCAGCAGGTGCGGCGCATTGATGGCGCGGCGCCAACATGCCTCTGGCGCCGGTAGGGATACCCGTCGAGAAGCCCATGGCAGGTAGCGACAGGATCAAGAACCCGCAGATCACCGTGATCGGGGTGGGCGGCGCTGGCGGCAACGTCGTCAACAATATGATCGCGGCCGGGCTCGGCAGCGTCAAATTCGTCATCGCCAACACCGACATGCAGGCGTTGGTATCCTCCAAGACGGAGCACCGCATCCAGCTTGGCATAAACCTGACGGAAGGGCTCGGTGCCGGCTCAGACCCGGAGATCGGGGAAGCCGCGGCCGAGGAGGCGGCCGAGGAGATCCGCGCCGCGATCGCCGGCTCGCACATGATCTTCGTTGCCGCCGGCATGGGCGGCGGTACCGGTACCGGTGCGGCCTATGTGATCGCGCGGGAGGCGCGCGATATGGGCATCCTCAGCATCGCTGTGGTCACCAAACCGTTCCAGTTCGAGGGCGCCAAGCGGCTGCGCAATGCCGAGGCTGGCATTTCCGAGCTGCGCAAGTATGCCGACACGTTGCTTGTGATCCCCAACGAGAACCTGTTCCGTATCGCCACGGACAGGACGACCTTCGCCGACGCCTTCGTGATGGCCGACCAGGTGATGTACTCAGGCATCGTCACCATCACCGACCTGATCATGAAGGAGGGGCTCATCAATCTGGACCTCGCCGATGTGCGGGCGGTGCTGGGCGGCATGGGCCGCGCCATGATGGGCATGGGCGAGGCCGCCGGCGAGCAGCGCGCCATCGCCGCCGCCGAAGAGGCGATCGTCAACCCGCTGCTCGACGAGGTCACGCTCATCGGCGCCAAGAGCCTGCTCTTGTGCATTACCGGTGGGCGCGACATGACCCTCTGGGAGGTGGAGGAGGCAGCCAGTCGCGTGTGCCAGGAGGTCGATCCTGACGCCAACATCATCGTCGGCGCCATCTTCGATGACGGCCTGGGCGACCGCATCCGCGTCTCCATTGTCGCCTCGGGCATGCCGAAAACGGCCGCCCTGGAGCCGCCGCGCGAGGCCGACACGCCAGTGTGGACCCCACGCTCGCAGCGCGGGATGCCGCACGATGCCTTCGGCCGCCGGTTTGCGGACGTGCTCGGGGCCGATCCCGAACCCGGCATGGGCAGTCGGCCGGCGCCGCGCGGCCGTGCACGGGGGCGGAAA
>JAFMSC010000594.1 GCA_017353825.1 Hyphomicrobiaceae bacterium
AAGCCAGGATTGCAGCCGCCTGAGGTCGCTCCTTGCGGCCTCTTTGCCCAATCTTGCCCGATCCGCCCCTCGCCAAGCTCCCTCGACCACACTAAGTGGACAGGCTCCTAGCACCGCGAGATAAGCCCCCTCGCGCCCACGCTCTTAGAGAATTTATCGGCGCGACTCCGAAAAACTGCACGCCGGGTGTTAGGATTGAGGGGTAAAAGCGTGCTGACGGCCTCTTCGGCACGATGCCGGCGGCACGCGAAGCGAGGCTTCTTGGATGGCCGACATAACCCTCCGGCGCGCGCTGATCTCGGTCTCGGACAAGACCGGGCTGGTCGACTTCGTCAAAGTCTTGGGCGAAGCGCACGTTGAGATCCTCTCCACCGGCGGCACGGCCAAACTGCTGCGCGAGGCCGGGCTCGCCGTGAAGGACGTGGCCGAGCACACAAGCTTCCCCGAGATGATGGACGGCCGGCTCAAGACGCTGCACCCCAAGGTGCACGGCGGCCTGCTCGCCATCCGCGGCAACCCTGATCACGACGCGGCGGCCGTGGCGCACGGCATTGCCGCCATCGACCTGCTGGTCGTCAACCTCTATCCGTTCGAGGCAACGATCGCGAAAGGCGCAGCCTTCGACGACTGCATCGAGAACATCGACATTGGCGGCCCGGCCATGATTCGCGCCGCCGCCAAGAACCACGCGTTCGTCACCGTTGTGGTGGACCCCGACGACTATGGCCCGGTGCTCGAAGCCATGCGCGAGCATGGCGGAGCAACCACGCTGGAGCTGCGCAGGACGCTCGCGGCCAAAGCCTACGCGCGCACCGCCGCCTACGACGCGGCCATCGGCACATGGTTCGCCGACCAGCTCGGAGCGCGCGCTCCGCGCTGGCGCACCATCGCCGGCGAGTTGGGCCAGCAGCTGCGCTACGGCGAGAACCCGCACCAATGGGCCGCGCTCTACCGCACCGGCGAGCGGCGCCCCGGCGTTGCGACCGCCGTCCAACACCAGGGCAAAGAGCTGACCTACAACAACCTCGGCGATGCCGACGCGGCCTTGGAATTGATCGCCGAGTTCGATCCTAAAGCGTCACCCGCGGTTGCCATCATCAAGCACGCCAACCCATGCGGTGTGGCGCTGGGAGGGACGCTGGCCGAGGCCTACCGCAAGGCCCTGCGCTGCGATCCCGTCAGCGCGTCCGGCGGCATCATCGCCCTCAACCGCACCATCGACGCCGATGCCGCACGAGAGATCACGGGAATCTTCACCGAGGTGGTCGTCGCCCCCGACGCCACCGGCGAGGCCAAGGCAATCTTCGCCGACAAGAGGAACCTTCGGCTCATCACCACCGGCGGCCTTCCCGACCCGCGAGCGGCGGGACTGACCTTTCGTTCTCTGGCGGGCGGCTTCCTGGTGCAGTCGCGCGACAACGCCGTGGCTGACGATCTGACGCTGAAAGTCGTGACCCGCCGGCAGCCGACGCCCAAGGAACTGGTCGACCTGAGATTCGCGTTCAGGGTGGCCAAGCACGTAAAGTCGAACGCCATCGTCTACGCTAAGGACGGCGCCACGGTAGGCATCGGCGCCGGGCAGATGAGCCGCGTCGACAGCGCCCGTATCGCTGCCCTCAAGGCGGCCGAAGCGGCGCGCGCAGCCGGCGCACGTGAGCCGCCGACCAGAGGGTCGGTGGTCGCCTCCGATGCCTTCTTCCCCTTCGCCGACGGCCTTCTGACTGCTGCCGAGGCAGGCGCCACTGCGGTCATCCAGCCCGGCGGGTCAATGCGCGACGCCGAGGTGATCGAGGCCGCCGATACCGCCGGCCTCGCCATGGTCTTCACCGGCACCCGCCACTTCCGGCATTGAGCCTCCCTCTCCCCCTCGCAACGCCAACCACTCCGCGTGCTGTAATATAACTCGAGAGGAGGCCGAGCCTCCGGCACGCGCGGGCCGCCGCTCCGCTTCAGTCGGCCGCGGCCGCGAGGTCGTTGAGGGCGCCGGCCGCCACGACCAGCCGCGATAGGGTCAGGGCGCCCTCGCCCGCCGCCTGGG
>JAFMSC010000262.1:0-3853 GCA_017353825.1 Hyphomicrobiaceae bacterium
CACCTCAAACGCCTTCCTCTCCTCAGAGTCGATCTTGAGCTCGTGGTATTTCGCCTGCATCAGAGTAATGCCGCTGTCGGGGTGAATGCGCTCCGTCAGCGTAATGCACTCGTTGACGTTCTTCGTGACCTCCTTGCCGTCCTTGTCCTTGGCCTTGGCCTGGCGTTTGTCGCACAGCTTCACCCACGTGTCTTCCGGCACCTTCCCCTGGGCGGCGTCGGCCTTCTTGGCCTGGGCTGAGGCAGGCAATGGGGAGACTTCGTTGAGAAGCAGTGCACCCCCCAGCGCGATGGTGACCGCCAGGGCGCCGGCGCGCGCAATTCGTGCGCTAAGCCTGTAGTGTAGAAACGAATGAGCCATGTCGCTGTTGACCTTTCCCTGCAAAATCGGTCCCGTGCCCACGGAGGCCGATGTGTACCGATGTTGTTTTTTGTGCCGGATGCGCGTTGCACGCAATAAGGGGCCGATTGCGGCAATCACATGACCAGGTGTGGACGATGGCAAGCCCCGCCCAACCGAGGCAACAGGCAAGTGGCCAGCAGGCAACGCGGCAGTCGAAGGGCAGCGCGCTCCTTCACAGGTGCTTTGTGACAGAGGTGGTCGTGGTCAGACCCCTGGCAGAGCCTGGTTGTCCTGCCTCAAGGTGGAAGGCGAGGGGTCTCACCCAGCGCACGCTGGTTGCCGCCCTTTGTGCGCTCGCCCTCGCGGCCGGCCTTGCCCAGGGCACGGCCGCCGAACCCGTGCACGCCATTGCCATGCACGGCGTGCCCAAGCACCCGCCCGGCTTCACCCATTTCCCTTACGTCAACCCCGACGCGCCGCGCGGCGGCCGGCTGGTGCTCGGGCAGCAGGGCACCTTCGATAGCCTCAACCCGTTCGTGGTCAGGGGACGGGCGGCCTCCGGCGTGCGCAACTATGTGTACGAGAGCCTGCTGACCCGCAGCGGTGATGAGCCGTTCACTCTCTATGGCCTGATTGCTGAGAGCATCGATGTGTCGCCGGACCGCAGCTGTGTCACCTTCCACCTGCGCCCAGAGGCGCGCTTCGCCGACGGGCACCCCATCACGCCCGAGGACGTGCTCTTCAGCCACGCCGTCCTCAAGGAGAAGGGCTACCCCTATCACCGCGAGCACTACGGCAAGGTCGCCAAGGCCGAGAAGGTGGGCGAGCACAGCGTGCGCTTCACCTTCGGCGCTGGCGGTGACCGCGAGATGCCGCTCATCATTGGCCTGATGCCGATCCTGCCGCGCCACGCGTTCGATGACGAGCCCACCCTGGAACCACCGATCGGCAGCGGCGCCTACCGCGTGGCTCACGTCGATGCCGGCCGGTCCATCACCTACCGCCGCAATCTCGACTGGTGGGCGCGCGACCTGGCCGTCAACCGCGGCCGCTTCAACTTCGATGAGATCCGCATCGAATATTACCGCGACGAGACCTCGCTGTTCGAAGCCTTCAAGGCCGGTGAGATTGACCTCAGGACCGAGGAGGACCCAGTGCGCTGGATCGAGGGCTACCGCTTCGCCGCAGTCGCCGACGGCCGAGTCGTCAAGAAGGAATTCGACATCGCCGTGCCCGCGGGCATGACGGGGCTCGCCTTCAATACGCGCCGCCCCGCGTTGCAGGACCAGCGGCTGCGCCGCGCCTTCATCCTCATGTTCGATGCGGAATGGATCAACCGCAACCTGTTCAACGGGCTCTATAGACGCACGCAGAGCTACTTCGAGCGCTCCTACCTGTCCGCACACGGCCGGCCGGCCGACGGCTTCGAGCTCCCCCTCCTCCTGCCGTTCCGCGATTTGGTAAAGCCGGTGGTGCTCGACGGCACCTATAAGCTCCCTGTCACCGACGGCAGCGGCGATAACCGCGCCAATCTGCAGGCGGCCTTCGAGCTCCTCAAAGCGGCCGGCTACAGCCAGAGCCAGGGCCGCCTCGTAAAGAACGGTGCGCCGCTCAAGCTGGAGTTCTTGGCCCAGACGCGCTGGGAAGAGCGCCTGATGCTCAGCTTTGCCCGCACGCTGGAGCGGCTCGGCATCGAGATGCGCATCCGCCAGGTCGACAGCGCCCAGTACGAGCTGCGGCGCAAGACGTTCGACTTCGACATGCTGCAGTGGACCTGGCCCGCCTCTCTGTCGCCCGGCAACGAGCAGATCAATCGCTGGAGCAGCCGGACCGCCGACAGCGAAGGGAGCCAGAACATGGTCGGCGCCAGGAACCCCGCCGCCGACGCCATGATTGCCGCGCTGCTGCAAGCCGAGGCCGAACCGGACTTCATCGCGGCCGTGCGCGCCCTCGACCGGGTACTGATCTCGGGCGACTACTGCATCCCGCTGTTCTACCTGCCCACGGCGTGGGTGGCCTACTGGAGCCACCTGAAGCATCCCGCGATCCCCCCGCTGGCGGGATTCGACCTCGATGCGTGGTGGACGGAGCGACCCTAGGTCGCTTACCGCTTACGTGGCGGCCGCGCGCGCACCGCCTCCTCGTTCACATCGGCTCCCCAGCCTGGCCGCGTCGGCACCACGAGCCGGCCATTCTCCACCACCGGCGGATGCGTGACGTACTCTCCGCGCCAGGGCACGTCGTCGCCTTCGTACTCCATGATGCGGAAATTGGGGACGGCGGCGCAGAAGTGAGCGCTCATCAGTGTCGCGAGGTCTCCGTAGTAATTATGCGGCGCGACATCGACCTCGAAGGCGTCGGCGAGTGTCGCGATCCTGATCGACTCCCATAGCCCATTCCAAGGCACGTCGACGATCGCCACATCGACCGCATACTGCTGCAGGAACGGGCGGAATTGCTTGAGCCCGTAGAGTGACTCGAGCGAAGCGATCGGGGTTTTGGTCGAGCGGCGCACGAGCGCCAGGGCGTCGGCGTCGTGGATGTCCATCTCCAGCCATGCCAGCTTGAACGGCTCAACCGCCTGGGCGATGCGCAGGAAGCCGTCCGTGCGTTGACTGAAGTTTAAGTCGAACATGATCCCCATGTTCGCGCCGGCGCCCTCGCGGAACGCGGCGATGACGTCGCAGACCTGGCCGACCCAGCGCGCATCCGCCTGCCGGTCGAGGAAGCCCGGAACGATGCGGAAGCCGGGATTGAAGGGCCTGGCGCCTTCGGCGAGCACCAGAGGATTGCTCTTCAGCGCCTTGTAGCCACGCCGCACGGCCTCGCGGCCCAGCTCCTTCACGTCGTCAAGCGTGCGCACCGGCGGCAGGCCCAGCTCCTTTTCGAAGAGGTCGCGCTGCCACACGCGGAAGCTGCCGCAGTGCGACCAGTAGAGGTCGAGCCGGTCGCGCATGGCTCCGCCGAACAGCGCATAGACCGGCACACCCAGGGCCTTGGCCTTCACGTCGAGGCAGGCATTCTCGATCGCGGCGACGGCCTGGTGGTTGATGCCGCCGGCGGCCATGCGCGAGATCGCGTGCAGGGCGCTGCTGATGCGGCCAACGTCGCGTGGGTCCATGTCTTTCACGACCTCGCCAAAGCGCCGGATGAGGTCGCTGAGGCCGCCGGCACCAAAGCCGTCGTAGAACTCAGACCAGCCCGTGAGCCCCTCGTCGGTGGTGAGCTTCAGGAACGAGGTAACCCGCCACCCGCCATCCGCGTGGAGGGCCTCGATATTGGCGATGCGCATGGCTGTCCTCCGCAAGCTGGGTCACACCCCTGATCGCGACGTTTGGGTTCTTGCATCAGCGTGAAGGCCAGGGTCTGACCCCATCGCCGATCAGAACGTAACCACATGGGCGAGCGGCCGGCCCGCCAGAAAGCGCTCCACGTTTTTGGCCGCGACATCGGCCAGGCGATCGAACGTGGCCTTGCCCGCGCCCGCCACGTGCGGCGAGATGATGAGGTT
>JAFMSC010000262.1:3863-6374 GCA_017353825.1 Hyphomicrobiaceae bacterium
CGGATGGCCTGCCGGCAGCGGCTCGGGATCGGTCACGTCGAGCCCGGCGCCGGCGATCTTGGCCGCCTGGAGTGCCTCGATGAGCGCCGCGGTATCGACGATGCCGCCGCGCGAGATGTTGACGAGCACCGCGTTTGCGCGCATGAGCCCGAATTCCTTGGGCCCGACGAGATGTCGGGTGGCGGCGTCGAGCGGCAACGCCAGCACGACCGCGTCGGCTCGCGGCAGCACGGCAGCGAGCTCCCCAATGGGGAGCACTTCGTCGGCAAGCGCGTGCGGCTTAGGCCTGCGGGTGAGGGCAATCACCCTGGCGCCGAAAGCCCGCAGCAGTCGCGCGATCTCCTGTCCGATGCTGCCGAACCCGCAGATCGCAACGGTCAGGCCGGCGGGTGAGCTCATGTCCGCGCTCATGGTGCGGTTCCACTCGCCCTTCAGCTGGTTGGCGTGCATTGCCGGCAAACGTCGCTCAACGGCAAGGAGCAGCGCCACCGCATGGGTGGCCACAGCCGGCGCGTAGGCATCACCGGCGTTGGTCACGATGACGCCCGCCGGCACGCCTTGGGCCTGCGCATTCTCGAACCCCTGCGTGAGGAGCTGCAGCCAGCGCAGCCGCTTGGCACGCTCTCGCACCGTCTGCGCCACCTGACGGCCATAGACGAAGTCAGGGCAAAGGAGCGCGTCCGCGCCCGCGATGGCGGCCGCGAGCTCGGCAGGTCCCGCGACCACCGAAAGCCCCTCGCCGAGGACCGCATGCAGCCGCTCGATCAATTCCGCCTTGGCGAATGCCGCCCAAAGAACGATGCGCATGGCCTTGTGGGCAATTCCCTCGGGAGCCGGCGGCTGCACGAGCGCGGCGCCGCTGTTGACATATCAATGATGCGAGCTTACGCGTTTGGCAATACGCCTCAACGCTGCCGGCCGAGTGTTGTCAGGCGAGCGTCCAGCGTGACCCGCGGGGCGCCGAAACGGCACGCAACGAGGCCGAGACGGAGGCCCAAAGGTCCCGGTCATGACGACGGCGGCCGAGCTGACAGGCGAAAAGAGCCAAGCAGGCTCAGGCGCCCGGAACGTTGGCGCGCCCTTCGCCGTCCCGCCGATCGACTGCGACATCCATCCCGCAGGCCCGAGCATTCGCGCGCTGCTTCCCTACGTCGAGGACGTCTGGCGCGAACTGATCGTGCTGCGTGGCATCGACCGCCTCGCCCTCAATCTCACGAGCTATCCGGCCGACGCGCCTGCCACCGTCCGCCCCGACTGGCGCGTGCCGGGCGGTCGCCCAGGCAGCGACCTAGCGCTCCTGAAAGCCCAGGCCCTCGACGCCTTCGGCTCGCAGATTGCGATCTGCAACGTCCTGCACGGCGCCCAGCTCCTGCACAGCGAAGATATGTGTGCGGTCTTCTGCACGGCCCTCAACACATGGATCGCGCGCGAGTTGCTGGACCGCGACCCGCGGCTGCGCGCCTCGATCCTCATCCCGCCCGAGAACCCAGAGCTGGCGGTCGAAGAGATCGAACGCTGCGCCCCCGACTGGCGCTTCGTCCAGGTCCTCCTCTACGTCATGGGCGAGAGGCCGCTCGGCAAGCGCTGTTTCTGGCCGATCTACGAGGCTGCCGTGAAGCATGGCCTGCCGATCGGCGTGCACGCCGGCAGCGGCTACCGCCACCCGCCGACGTCGACGGGCTGGCCCTCCTATTTCATGGAGGATTACGTGGCCCAGTCGGCCGCGTTCGAGACGCAGCTGTTGAGCTTCGTCGCCGAGGGTGCGTTCGCTCGGTTCCCCGACCTCAAGGTCGTCTTCATCGAGTCCGGCTTTACCTGGCTCCCAGCCTTCATGTGGCGTTTAGGCAAGACTTGGCGCGGCGTGCGCGCCGAGGTCCCCTGGGTCAAGCAGGCGCCACCCGACGTGATCCGCCACCACCTTCGACTCACCCTCCAGCCCGTCGACCCGCCCGTCGACCCGCTGGCGCTGGAGCGCATCATCGACCAGCTGGGCACTGAGGACATGCTGCTGTTCTCCACCGACTACCCACACGCCCACTTTGCGGGAACGAATGCGCTGCCCCGTGCCTTGGCGGGGGCGCACGCCGCCAAGGTGCTCGCCGACAATGCGCTTGCCACCTATGCTCGTCTGCGCCCGCAGCCCGCGGGCGAGGAGGTCTTGTGATGAACCTCGCCGTTCGTGAACAACGCGCCGAGACAGCCGAGCGGCTGATGCTTGTGGACTGCGACATCCACCCCAACCCGCGCTCGCCCGAAGAGGTGAGGCAGTTCCTGCCGCAGCGCTGGCAGCGCCACATGGCGGCCTTCGGCAACCTCTCGCGCGAGATGTACTCCGATACCATCGGCTATCCGCGCATGGCACCCGCAATCGCGCGCCACGACGCGTGGCCGCCGGGCGGGGGCCCGCCGGGCTCCGACCTCGAGTTCATGCGCCGGCAGCACCTCGACGCCAACGGGGTCGAGATCGGCACCCTCATCCCCCTTGCCACGCGCGGGCCGGCCCAGCGCACC
>JAFMSC010000040.1 GCA_017353825.1 Hyphomicrobiaceae bacterium
TCTGCACAGCAAGCATCCCGCCTGGAAGCCACCCCGCCGCCCGCCAAAGACCATGGAAGTATGAGTCGTCGAAGGACATTGTGCAACCTCGGCTGGGCGGTCCGTCGGCATGCCTAGGGTAGCCGGGCTGTGTAACACGCTGCTGACGGCCGATAGCGGACCTCAGCTGATATGGCCCATCTTGCCGGGAGCCGTCCTCGGTGGACATGGGGCACGTTGCTTGAATTGACCAGGCGAAAGGTGTCCCATCGAGGCTACGATTCGAGCGACAGACGATCGTTGCCGCAGAGAACCTCGCAGGGCGCGTCCGGTGCCGATCGGTACGCCCGGAATTGTTGAGGGGGAACCCCATGTTCACTTCGCGCGATAAGTCCGACGGCTTCGAATGGCACAAATACATCCGCACCACCATCAAGGTGCGGCGCGATGCGCGGCGACAGCGGGTGATCGATGCCCGGCGCGCCGCTGGGCATCAGATAAAGGCAGCGGGCGCGGCACTGCTGGCCGGCTCGCGTGCAGCTGGAGGCGCGATAGATGAGGGCGCGCGCGCGGGCGTGGGCGCCCTAGGCCTTGTCCTGCAGGCCGGCTGGGCCCTCTTCCTACACCTGACCAGAGCGATCGTGCATCTCATCGCCGTTTGGGTCGCGCGGCCCCTCATCGGCGTTCCCCTGGGGCTCTTCGGTGCCATCTTCGTCGGAGTCAGCATCGGCCGCTGGCGCAGTCTGGGCCCTGATCGAGAGGCTGTGATGACGCTTGTTATCGGCGTCGTGCTGATGGCGAGCCTGGTGCCGGTGGTCGGGCGCGTGGTCGCCTGGCGTCCACCTATGCTGCCCCCGCGCATGACGCCGATGCTGGCCGGGCTGGCGCTGCTGGTGGCTGGGGCGGCCTGGCTCAGCAATGAAGGCGGGCTCGGCAGGCTTGCCGTCGTCGGCAAGCTGCCATTGATCGGGGGCAGGTCGCTCCACGGCTACGCCTATGCCGACGGCGCGAACACCCTGCGCATCGGCGGCACCACGCTGCGGCTCACGGGTATCGATACCCCCGAGGTCGAGCAGCGCTGCGGCAGGCCGGGCTGGTCGTGGCGCTGCGGTAGGGCGGCCGAGATGGCGCTCTCCAAACTCGTCAAAGGGCGGCGCGTGAGCTGTGCGCTGAGCGGCAGCGACGATGCCGGCCACGCGTTTGGCCGCTGCTCGGTGGGCCAGATGGACGTGGGCGCCGAACTGGTGCGCCAAGGTCATGTGTTCGCCGAGGGCGGCATCCTCGCCCGCTACGCCGCGGAGGAGCGCGAGGCGCGCGCCGCCAAGGCGGGCATGTGGGGTGGCGATGTGGAGCGGCCGGCCGAGTATCGCGCCAAGCTATGGGAGGGGGCCAAGCGCCGGGCACCCAAGGGCTGTCCCATCAAGGGCCAGATGACCGAATCGGCGCGCATCTATGTGCTGCCCTGGTCGCCCGACTACGAGCGCGTGCGGGTGCACAGGACACGCGGCGAGCGCTGGTTCTGCTCCGAAGCGGAGGCCCTCGCAGCCGGCTTCAGGGCCGCGCGGCGCGGGTGAAGGACCATTGGGCAATGGTCGGCGTCCGCTCAAAACGCCGAACGCCCGCCACCCGGCACCGGCTGGATGGTTATCCGCGCCCGCCCAAGCGGTTGGAGAACGGGCCCCAGATATCGGAGAAATCATCGGTCCACGCCCGCAGACCGCCGTCATCCAGGTCGCTCACGCCTTGCAGGGAGCGGTAGGACTGCAACGCCGCTTCGCTCCTGGCGAAGATCACGTTCGAGGAGATCGACTGACCATAGCCGCCGCTCGCGTTGTGGTCGGTCACGGCGATGGCTGCCGCGCTGCCCTCGGGCAACTCCTTGAGAATCGCTCCCAGCACCGAGTTCAGGTCGAGGTAGCGGTTGGAGGTGTGGAACAGCACCACCCCTTCCGGCTTCAGCTTCGAGAGGAACATCTCCACCGCCTCCTTGGTCAGCATGTGCACCGGGATCGCGTCCGAGGAGTACGCATCGACGATGAACAGGTCGAAGCTGGATTCGGGTTCCTTAGCGACCGTCAGGCGCGCATCGCCAATGGCGATGTTGATGTCCGGCTGACATTTGGTGATGAAACTGAAGTTCTTCGGGTTCTTGGAGATCGCGATGACCGTGGGATCGATCTCGAAGAACTTCCAGGTCTCGCCCTCGCGCTTGTGGCAGGAGCTGGAGCCGGTGCCAAGCCCGACGATGCCGTAGCGACCCTTTTGCCCTTGGCTGGCGAGAATCTCGCGCCGCTTGGCGATGGTTTGGGCGATCGGGCTGCCTGGGTAGTAGTAGGTGGTGGGCACGGTGTCGTCCACCGGCTTGCCGTCCTCGTCGAAGAAGCGCTGCGAGCCGTGCAGCGTGGTGCCGTGCATCAGCACGTGGAAGGTGCCGGCTTGGTCGGGAGCCTCCTGCACACGGTAGACGCCGAAGAAGCTGCGCTGCGCCGGCCGCTCCGGATCGCTCTGGTGCACGTTGGACGGCAGCCAGATCAGCGCCACGCACATCAGCAGCGCGATCAGCACTTGGCGTGTCGCGTGGTTCACGGCCGCGAGCAAGAGGCAGGCGAGCGGGATGATCACGACCGACGCGCGGCCCCACTGGGGCGAGACGTTGAGCCAGTTGTAAGCGAAGTCGGGCAGCTCCCTGATTGCCAATAGCCCTGCCGCAGCGATCAGCCACAGCATGATCAGCTCGTCCTTGAGCTTCTCCCTGTCGGAAGGCATCCTGAACGCAGCCGGCCGGCACGCCATAGAGAGGGCGAGGAGTAGCGGGTACTCGTAGATCTCGCTGAACAGTTTGGGCGCCACCAGCGCCGTGAACATGCCGCCCAGCGCCCCGCCGAGCGACATCAGAAGATAGAACTCGGTGAGGTACGCCGGCGCCGGCCGCGCCTCGTAAAGGGTGCGGTGCGCCAGCATCGCCGTCGTGAAGAACACGGCCAGGCCGGTGAGGCTCGTCACCATCCAGGGATTGTTCCTGGCCTGCGATAGGGCGAACAGCACCACCGCCAGCGCGATCAGGTGCAGAAACAGCAGGGCCTCGCGGGAGATCAGCGGCTCGTCGCGGAACACCAGCACGAAGGTGAGCAGGTAAAACGCCAGCGGGATCACCCACAGCAGCGGGGCGGAAGCCACATCAGTCGTGGTCTGCACGGTGAAGGCTGTCACCAATGCCGCGGGAACGAACGCCAACCCGATCCAAGTCAGCCGGTTGATCCAGGTCGGCCGCGCCGCCGTTGCCACCGTCTCGCTGGCCGGCGTGGCCGCCGTCTCAGGCACGCCGCTCGCCTGCGCTGCCCGCATCAGGAAGAACGACGAGCCGATAGCCAGGACCAGCAGCACGTAGGTGTAGGCCCACAGGTATTTGAGTTCGCTGAGGCCGAAGGTCGGCTCCAGAAAGAAAGGATAGCCCAAGAGGGCGATCAGGCTGCCAAGGTTGCTGGCGGCATACATGAAGTAGGGGTCGCGCGCATCGGGATGGCCGCTGCGGGCGAACCAGGCCTGCAGCAGCGGGGCGTTGGCCGAGACCGCCACGAAGGGCAGCCCGATGGAGGCCGCGAACATGCCGAGCTGCCACAGGTAGGGCTCGCCCGGAGGCGGCTCGCCCACCCAGGTCGCAATCCCGATGGGCAGGCAGATGAAGGCCAGCGCGCACACGGCGAGGTGGATGATGCCCGTCAGGTGCGCTGGCGCCTTGTTGATCAACAGGTGGGCGTAGAGGTAGCCGACCAGCAGTGCGGCCTGGAAGAAGAACACCGACACCGACCACACGGACGGCGATCCGCCCAGCACCGGCAGCGCCATCTTGGCAAACATCGGCTGGATCGCGAACAGCAGCAGCGCGGACAGGAACGTGGTGGCGGTAAAGGTCCACATCATCGCCGGCGCGTTCCTGGCGAGATCAACCAGGATTGCAGGCAGGGTGCCGCCGGCGCTCTTGCCGATGCTGTTGTCGGTCATCCTTTCAACCTTCCCTTGATGAGAACGGGCGCTCCGCTCCCGGCTGGCTGCGGCGTGGCTCTGGAACGCCCGGTAACGGCAGACGTAACGGCTGACGGTCGGTGTTGCGACAATCTCCGGGCGAAGTCTGGCCGAGTCTGGCCAAGTCTGGACACCGCGACCTGGCCGTCCATATGGCACCGGACTCTGTGGGCTTTGGGTGCCGGCAGTCTACAAGGCCTACGGTGCCGTAAGGCTTTGCGCAGGATTATCGGTGGACAGCGCGCCCCCCCGACCTTCTCCAACGGCTTGGCTTCTAAGAGCAAAGCGCACGCGCCGTCAAGCTGTGGAGAGAGCGCGCTGGGGTTCACAGCGGCGGGCTGACGAGAGCTCGATAGCTGGCCCTACCTCCCTGGCAGACGGCACAAGGGGCGGCAAAGAGACCTCAGCCCAACCCGACAGCTACGGCTGCGTGCCGGCCGGGGCGGACAGAACTGAGCCGGTGGCGATGGGGTCGGCGCCAGCTGGGATGTTGGGCCTGGAGGCAAAGGAGCCGTCGAGCAGCCACGCCATGCCGCTGAACCACTTGTGCTGCGGCAGCAACCGCTGGTTGAGGCCGACCCACAGCGATCGAGAGGTGATATTGTCGAGGAAGATCCGCGCTGGCGGCGTCCACATGAATACCAGTGCCACCGCGACGGCCATCAGGGCGGAATGGCCGAGGTGGCGGTGGTCGAACAGCTTCAGGGCCGTGCCAAACGATGCCTTGACGCGGGTGTCCATCACGTCGACCGAGTAGATCTCATCGAGGATCAGGTGCGTGAGATAGCCAGCACCCATGAAGGCGGCCCCCAGCCAGGCCACGGCCGGGTCGCGGCCCAAGAGCTTGGAGAACACGCAGGCCGTGATGAGCGAGCAGAACACCAGGGCCAACAGCGAGTGCCAGATGCCGCGATGATAGCTGAACCGGAAGAACAACTCCTTTCCCACGTAGCGCACCAGCACCAGCGTACCGAGCCACAGGATCAGCATTTCGGCGATGGAATATTTGCGGTCCAAGCCAAACAGCACGGCAAACGAGAAGAAGATGGCGAGGCCGGAGAACATGGCGCGGGCCGGCCGCGACTCTTCGAGGTCGATGTCGGGCAGAACCGACCCCAGCACGCCCGCCAGGGTCACCGCCACGATGTTCTGGGGCGCCACCATATCGGCGGCGACCGTGACTGTGGCAAACGCCCCGCTCACCACGGTGCCCACGGCGATATGGGTTGGAAAGTTGGCCATGCTGTGAGGTCTCCCCGCTCCAAGAGCGCAACGGGCTGCGCAAGAGGCCAAGCTTGGCCGGCCAAGCCAGGACTTAGCCTGACCAGATTCGTGGGTGCGCCGATAGAGCAGGTATGTGGAAAAGTTCCCCGAGCTGCGTCTTGTCTGGCGCGCGGCCTGCGGCAGCGGGGAGGCGGGGCATGACAGGCGGGACACGCCCGACCGGGGAGAAGCTGCGGCTCGCGGCCATCGCTTCGATTTGGGTGGCGACGGCTGTGCTCGGGCTCAAACTCGCCGCCTACTGGCAGACGGGCAGCGCCGCGCTCTACTCGGATGCGCTGGAGAGCATCGTCAACCTGGTGACGGCATTGGTTGCGCTCTACGCCATCCACATCGCGCACCAGCCCGCCGACCGGCGCCACCAGTTCGGCCACCACAAGGCCGAGTACTTCTCCTCGGTGCTCGAAGGCGTGCTGATCGTAGTGGCCGCCCTTCTGATCCTGCACGAGGCCTACGACGCGCTCAGGAGCGCACGCACCTTAACTCACCTCGCCGCGGGTCTGGGGCTCAATGCCGCGGCCACGCTCCTCAACGCGGGCTGGTGCGCATTCCTGATCAGCTGGGGCCGCCGGCAGCGCTCGCCGGCGCTGGTCGCGGACGGCTGGCACCTGCTCACGGACGTGGCCACCTCCGTGGGCGTGCTGGCGGGACTTGGGCTTGCGGTGCTCACCGGCTGGCACATCCTCGACCCCCTGCTGGCCGCGTTCGTGGCCCTCAACATCGTGTGGGCGGGCTGGCGGCTCGTGCGCGAGTCGGTGGGCGGGCTGATGGACGAGGCGGTCGCGGGGGAGGTTGCCTACCGCATCCGCCAGGTGATCGCCGCCAACGCCGAGGGCGCCATCGAGGCCCACGACGTGCGCACACGCAGGGCCGGGCACGTGACGTTCATCGAATTCCACTTGGTCGTGCCTGGTGCCATGACGGTCGCCGCCTCCCACGCCATTTGTGACCGGCTGGAGGCGGCGCTCGCCGAGGCCGTGCCCGGCGGCCAGGTGTTAATCCACGTGGAGCCCGAGAAGGAGGCCAAACGGCGCGTGCACCCCGCCCTATAGGAACTTTTCGAAATGCGAAATATGCGTTCGTCATTGCAAAATGCGTTTGACGGGACGCGCGTGTGTCGCTTACCTGCGGCGACGCGGGCCACGGCACGGTGCACATGCGTGAGTATTCGCAAAACCGCGCGCTAGCGCATGCGGGGGCGGGGGACGGGGTCCAGTCGCCTCGGCCCGGAGACGCTCCGCAACAGGCCAGCACGGGACCTGGACGGCGGCGCGATAGCGTGCAGTCGGTGGAGCGCGCCCTGGCGCTCGTTGATGTTCTCGCGCGCTCGGCCGGCAGCCTGCAGCTTACCGAACTCGTGCAACAGGCGCAGCTCAACATCTCAACGGGGCATCACCTGCTGGCGACTTTGGTGAAGTGGGGCTACGTGGCCCGTTCGCCCGGCCGCCGCTATGCCCTGGGCGCGCGCGGGCTGCATCTGGCACAGGCGTTCCTCAAGCAGGTGGACCTGCCGCGCCGCGCCCAGCCACACGTGGACCGCATCGGGGAGGAGACGGGCGAGACCGTGCGGCTCGCGGTGCTGCAAAGCGATGCCGTGGTCACGCTGCTCAAGCACGAGGGCCGGCACGCAGTGCGCGTGGAGGCGGGCGAGGTGGGCTCAGTCGATGCCGCGCACGCCACCGCGCTCGGCAAAGCCATGCTGGCCTGGCTGCCCGAGCAAGAGATCCGGCGCATCCTGGCCACCCGCGGCATGGCAGCCTTCACGCCTAATACCTTCACCGACGCCGATCTCATGATCGAGGAGCTGCGGCTGGTGCGCCGGCACGGTCATGCGGTGGACCGCGAGGAGTACCAGCCCGGCGTCACCTGCATCGGCGCGGCGGTGCGAAATCACCTGGGCGCCGTCGTGGGCGCCATCAGCGCCTCGGCGCCGAGCTCGCGGGCAAACGAGCAGCACCTGGCTTTGATGCGGGACAGCGTGATGGGCGCGGCTCGGGCGCTGGCGGTGGAGTTTGGCGAGGAGGGGCCGCAACCCACGCCTGCGGAGAGGGCACATCACGCATGAAGAACGACAATGTGGCCCGCGCGCCGTTGGGCGCCGGCAGCGACCTTGCCGTCCCGGCCACCATGAAGGCCTGGGTGCTGAACGGGCCGGGCGAGCTTGCTCTGCAGGAAAAGCCGGTGCCAGTTCCCGGCAAGGCTGAGGTGCTGGTGCGCATCGATGCGGTCGCCATCTGCGCCACCGACCTCGACGTGATCGCGCACGGGCCGCCGGCCCTGATCAAGGGCGGCCTGCCGTTCAACAAAGGCTTCACGCCGGGCCACGAGTATATGGGTACGGTGGTGGCGCTGGGCCCCGGCGTCGACGAGTACAAAGTGGGCCAGCGCGTGACAGTGGAGGTCCACGCCGGCTGCGGCCAGTGCAAGCGCTGCCGGGAGGGCATGTACACATCCTGCCATAACTACGGGCTCAACTACGGCGCCGTGGACAAGGGCCATCGCGCCAATGGTTTCACCACCGATGGCGGCTTTTGCGAGTACCAGGTCAACCATATCAATACGCTGATCCCGATCGCCGACGACATGTCGGACGAAGCAGCGACGCTCGTCGTCACCGCTGGCACCGCCATGTACGGCCTCACCGAGCTGGGCGGCCTGGTGGCCGGAGAGAGCGTGGTGGTGGTGGGGCCGGGGCCCATCGGGCTGCTGGGCGTCGGGGTGGCCAAGGCGCTGGGCGCCCACCCCGTGATCATCACGGGCACGCGCGACAACCGGCTCAGGACCGGGCTTGAGCTCGGCGCCGACCATGGGGTCAACGTCACCCGCGAAGACCCGGTGGAGGCCGTGCGCCGGCTCAACGGCGGCAAGGGTGTCGACTACGTGCTGGAGTGCTCCGGCGCGCCCAATGCCATCAACGAGGCGGCCCGCATGTTGAACCGTGGTGGCAAGATCTGCCTCGCCGCCTTTCCGCACGAGCCGGTGCCGGTCGATATCGCCCACATCGTGCGCAACAACATCTACCTCTACGGCATCCGCGGGGAGGGCAAGAGCGCCACGCACCGGGCCGAGGCCTTCATGCGACAAAAGCGCTTTGATGCGACCAAGATCCATACCCATACCTTCGCCTTGGAAGACCTTCCCACGGCACTCCACTACGCCAGGGACCGGGTGGAGGACGCCATCAAGGTGGTGGTGAAGGCGCGGGGGGTTGCCGTACGCCGGGAAGCCGCAGAATAGGGTTATTGCATCGCATCAGCCTTGATTCCGGCTACGGCCTCGGCCATGACCGTAATCGGCGATGCGGTCGGTGTGCCGTCGGGGGCACCAGGGTCTCGGAGCCGGCCGGGGGCAACTCCGAGGCAGGCCCGTGCGGGAACGTGGGACATGACCCTCTTGCGGGAATGGGGCAAGTCCGATTGCGGGTGGCACAGTAGTAAACGAGTGGAGTAACTAGAAATGCGTAGTTCTATTCGACGCGTCGCACTGGCGGCGGCTCTCACGGCGATGGCCTCCTCGGGCATCTGCCAGGATGAGGCTGCAAAGTCGGCCAAGCCTAAGTCCTCTTCCTCGGCGTTCCCCGACGGCAAGCCCGTCGAGATGGTGACATTGTTTGGTGCTGCGAGCGCCTCGACGGCGACCGCGCGCGTACTCGCCGACGGCATGGCCAAGGTGCTGGGCGTTCCCGTGCCCATCGTCGACAAGCCCGGCGCCGGCGGCGCCACTGGCTACGTGTACCTGTCAACGCAGAAGCCCGACGGCCACTCTACAGTGTGGAGCTCGAACTCCATCTCGACCACCTTCCACTCCGGCCAGCTGCCGTTCGACTACAAGAATTTCGTGCACGTCGCCCGCGTCACCGTCGAGAACCCCGCGCTGGCCGTGAAGGCCGACGCACCCTGGAAGACCCTGAAGGAGCTCATGGAGTACGCCAAGGCGAACCCGGACAAGGTGCGCGTCGGCAACTCCGGTCAGGGCAGCCAGACCCACATCGCCAGCGTGGCGCTGTTCTCGTCGGCGGGCGCCAAGATCATCCCGGTGCACCGCACCGGCGGTCAGGCAACGGCCGACCTGCTCGCCGGCCGTATCGAGGTGGCCGTGCAGTTCCCACAGGCGGTCGTGCCGCACGTGAAGAGCGGAGACCTGCGTGTGCTGGCCCTGCTAAGCAGCATCCCCGATCCGGTGTTCCCGGACGTGAAGTCGGCCAAAGCACAGGGCTACAACATCGACATGCCGCTGTGGCGCGGCATTGCCGTCCCCAAGGGTACGTCCAAGGCCGTGGTCGCTAAGCTGCAGGACGCCATCAAGAAGGCCGTGGAGTCGCCCGAGTTCAAGGACGCGGGCAACAAGATCGGCTTCACGCCGGCCTATCAGCCGACGGACGCCTTCACCAAGATGATCGCCGAGGACGACAAGCGGACGAGTGAGGTGATCAAGGAGATCAAGGCAGCCGAGGCTGCGGCGAAGTAGGCACGCGCTTTCTCGCCGGTCTCTCTCCAGAATGGCGCTTGAAGAGGGCCTTGTGTTGGCTGACGCAAACACGTCATCGCATGACGAGGGGTCGGGCGCCTGGGCGCGCCCTGTCCCGACCCGCCTGGGCGAGGTGCTCGTGGCGCTGGCCTTGCTGGCGAGCGGGGCGTTTTTCGCCTCTCTGGCCGCGCTGCTCGATTTTGGGCGCGTGGGCCTGCCCGGTCCCGCCTTCTTCCCGTTCGCGCTCGGCATTGCGCTCTGCCTGCTGGCGGGAGCCATCCTGTATCAGGTCTGGCGCGGTGCGAGCGGGAGCGGCGCCATCTTCCTCGGCCACCGCGATGTCGTGATCGCCATGCTCGCCATGGCAGGGCTGGCCTTTGCCTTCGAGCGAATAGACTCCTATGTCGTGCTCGGAGCGTTCACCGCGGTCCTGCTGATCCTAATCGCCAGGGCGGCAATCTGGCGCGTGTTACTGGGTGTGGTCCTGGGGATGGTCGCGGTCTGGCTGTTCTTCGGGATGGCCCTTGGCGTCCAGCTTCCGACCGGGGATTTTTGGGGCCTGCTCACGGCCTGGCCTTCCTTCGGCCAGCCCTAGGCGCGGCATTGGTTCTGGGCCCTCAGCTGTAGGCGTATCGCCATGTCAGCCTTCGACCACCTGATGTCGGGCTTTGCCGTAGCGCTTACGTGGAAGAGCCTGCTTTACTGCTTCATCGGCTGCTTCTGGGGCACCATCGTCGGCGTCCTGCCAGGCCTCGGGCCGCTGGCGGGGATGGTGCTGCTGCTGCCGTTGACGTTCGGCCTCGATCCGGCCACCGGCATCATCATGCTGACGGGCATCTTCTATGGCGCCATGTACGGCGGCTCGACCACCTCGATCCTGGTGCGCATTCCCGGCGAGGCCGCTTCGGTCGTCACCTGCATCGACGGCTACGAGATGGCGCGCCAGGGCCGCGCCGGCCCCGCCCTGATGATCGCTGCCGTCGGCAGCTTCATCGGTGGCACGGTGTCCGTCCTCGGCCTGATGCTCGTGACGCCGCCGCTGGCGCACGTGATGCTGCAGATCGGGCCGCAGGTGGAGGTGGTGCTGATGCTAATGGCGATGTGCACCATCGCCTTCATCTCGGGCGGGTCGCGCCTCAAGACGGCGGCCATGATCGTGCTTGGGCTTGCGGTCGGCACCATCGGCCTCGACAAGCTAACCGGCGTGCCCCGCTTCACCTTCGGCAATCTTGGCCTGGCCGACGGGCTGTCGTTCACGGCCCTGGCGATCGGCCTGTTCGGCATCTCCGAGATCCTTATCAATCTGGAGAAGAGCGAGACCATCAAGGCCATCCAGCCCAAGCTCAAGGACCTTGTCCCGCGTTGGAAGGACTTGAAGGACTCGGCGCCGGCCGTCACGCGCGGCACCATCATCGGCTTCATCTTCGGCATCATCCCGGGTGTCAGCCACGTCGTCTCGACATTCGTGTCCTACGCCATCGAGAAGCGGTTCTCCAAGCACCCGGAGGAGTTCGGCAGGGGCGCGATCGCTGGCGTAGCCGGACCGGAGACTGCCAACAACGCCACCACGGGCACCGCCATGATTCCGCTGCTGGGGCTCGGCATCCCGTCGATCCCGGCCACGGCGATCCTGCTCTCGGCGCTGGTCATGAAGGGCGTCTCGCCGGGCCCGCTCCTGCTAACCGAGCACCCGGAGGTGTTCTGGGGCCTGGTGGCGAGCATGTACGTGGGCAACGTTGTCCTGCTGATTCTGAACCTTCCCCTCGTCGGCTTATTCGTGAACCTCTTGCGCATCCCCTACGGCTGGCTGGTGCCCACCATCCTGGTGATCTCCACCATCGGCGTCTACAGCGTCAGCTCCAACGCGGCCGACGTCTGGATCATGGTGGTGTCGGGAGGGATCGGCTACATCTTGCGCAAGTTCGGCTACGAGATGGCGCCGCTGCTGCTCGCACTCGTGCTCGGCGACCGGCTCGAGGAGCAGTTCCGCACGGCGTTGACGATGTCGGGCGGCTCCTACGCCACCTTCGCCGACTACTCCTCCCTCCTGGTGATTGCGGTGGTCGTGACCCTGCTACTCATCCTACAGGCGCTCGCTTGGACCTTTGGCTACAGCAAGTCGATTGCCGACGAGGCCGAGCGCACGTGAGGCCAGCGACGAGGGCAAGCCATATCAGGCGATCGAGGCATCGGGACCGCGCGCCGGCCGCCGCAAACCGGTCTGTGGCGTCTTGCGGGGGCTAGCGCGGCGGCGCGGGGAGAGAACGGCCGTTGACGGAAGACAAGGCCCGACGACAAGGCCCGACGACAAGGCCCGAAGACAAGGCCGACCACAAGGCCGGAAGACCGGGAGAATCACAGTATGAGTGAGGCGCCGTTGCGGGTGGCCGCGCTTGGCATGGGGTGGTGGTCGGACGTGCTGGCGGAGGCCATCGGGCGATCCGAACGGCTGGAGATTGTTGCCTGCTTTACGCGCTCCGCCGAGAAGCGCAGCGCTTTCGCTAACAAGTATGGCTGCCACGCCGCGGCCCGTTACGAGGACATCCTTAACGACCCGACCATCGAGGCCATCATCAACACCACGCCCAACAGCGTGCACCTGGAGACCACGCAGGCCGCAGTACGCGCGGGAAAGCACGTGTTCCTAGAAAAGCCGCTCGCCAACACGGTGCGCGAAGGCCAGGCCATCGCCGATGCCTGCCGCAAGGCCGGCGTTGTCCTCGCCATCGGCTACCAGCGCCGCCGTGAGAACCACTTCCGCTGGATCAAGGCCGAGATCGACGCCGGTCGCTTCGGCAAACTGGTGCAGGCCGAGTGCAACATCAGCCGCGACCGGCTCGGCCGCTTCGACCCGTCGTCCTGGCGCTACACCGCCGCGGGCATGCCGGGCGGCGTGATGCTACAGATCGGTATACACTATGTGGACGTGCTGGAGTTCCTGATGGGGCCAGTCGAGCGCGTGTCGGCGCGGCTTGCCAATTTGGTACTGCCTGGCGACAACCCGGACGTGGCCAACATGATCCTGGAGCACGACAGCGGCGCGCTCTCCAACGTGACCGCCTCATATGCCTCGGCATCGGAGTTCTACATGATGAATATCTACGGCAAGGAGGCCAGCGCCTACTACGACCTGTTCTCCGGCCTTCGCCACCTGAGGCGGGGTGAGACGTCGGCGCGGGCGGTGCCTACCGAGCACAACGACACCATCCGCGAGGAGCTGGAGGAGTTTGCCCGCTGCGTACGAACTGGCGGTAAGCCGGAGACGGACGGCGACTGGGCGGCGCGCAACCTGGCGGTCATCAGGGCCGGGGTGAAGAGCGCCCGCGAGGGACGCACGGTCGAGGTGGCCGAGGTCCTGGCGAGCGGCGAATAGCACAGATCGGGAAAGGGCCGGAGGGGGAACTTTGCCAAGGGTCGACATCGGGCCGCTCACGCTCAACGTGGAGGAGCGCGGGTCCGGGCCAGCCTTCATTTTCATCCCCGGCCTTGCTGGTCTCCTCAACGCTTGGGAGTACCAGATCGCCGAGTTTTCCCGGCGCTACCGCTGCATTACCTTCGATCATCGCGGCGCCGGCGACAGTGACAAGCCAGCCTTCGGCTACTCCACCGAGGTGCTGGCACGCGACGTGATCGGCCTCATGGACACGCTCGACATCGACCGGGCGCATATGGCGGGCACCTCCACGGGGGGGTGCGTTCTGCAGAATCTGGCGATCGACCATCCCGATCGGATGCGATGTGCGATCTTCTCCAACACCTGGGTAAAAGCCGACGAGTTCATGACGCGGGTGCAGAACGCGCGCAAGCGCATCGCGCTCTCCTATGGCCAGGACGAGTACGTGAAACTGTCATCGCTCTTCACCAACGGGCCGATGCAGTTCCGCTACGATCTCGACAAGGTAATGGACCTGGAGCGGCGGGCGCTCGCCACGGTGGCGCCGGTGGGCATCCTGGCGCAGCGTCTCGACATGACCCTCACGCACGACCGCTCGGCGGAGTTGTCCAAGGTCGCGACCCCGTCGCTGATCGTGGGCACGCGCGACGATGCCACGGTGCCCTGCTACCAGTCGGAGGACCTCCACCACGCCATCCCCGGCTCGCGCCTCGTCATCATCGAGGAGGGCGGCCACTACTCCTATCGGAGACACTGGCAGGAGTGGAACAAGATCATCGATAGCTTCCTGCGGGACACGGAAGGCGGCGTGCCGTGAGGGGAGGTCGGACCAAGGCCCTGATGCGTTGACAGCACCTATCAGCGGATGAAGAATTCCCTCGCATTCGCCTCGACCTTCCGTTTGGAGAAGAACTCCCGTGCACCCCCGCGAACGTCTTGCCTTCTCGCCCATCGAAGGCCGCCCCCCGCTGCGACTCCCTGAAGGTATCCGCCTCGTCGTCTGGCCAGTGTTCTCGCTGGAGGACTGGGACCTGTCGCGGCCCATGGCGCGCATGGTGATCACGCCACCGCAGGGGACCCCGCAGCTCCCCGATCTGCCCAACTGGAGCTGGCACGAGTACGGCATGCGCGTCGCCTTCTGGCGCCTGCGGAGGATGTTCGAGCGGGTAGGCGCAAAGCCGACGGTCGCCATCAACGCGAGGATCTGCGAGAGCTACCCGCCCGTGGTGCAGGCCTGTCTGGACAGCGGCTGGGAGCTCAATGCGCACAGCTACGAGCAAATTCCCATGCATAAGTTGGACGACCAGAAGGGCACCATCTTCAAGACCATGGAGGTGATCGAGAGGTTCGCTGGCAAGCGCCCGCGCGGCTGGTTTGGGCCAGGCCTGACGCAGACCTTCGACACGCTCGATTACCTGGCCGAGGCCGGCGTGGAGTACATCGGCGACTACGTGCTGGATGACGATCCGGTCACGCTCAAGACCAAGCATGGCCCCGTCGTGGCGCTTCCCTACACCTTCGAGGTGCACGACATCGTCATGATGAACCTTCAGCACCACGCCTCCGAAGCGTTCCACACGCGTGCCATGGACCATTTCCGGTGCCTCTACGCGGAGTCCACCGAGCGCGCAAAGATCATGGCCATCTCATGCCATCCCTATCTGTCGGGCGTCCCGCACCGTATCGGGCACGTTGAGCGCACGTTCTCCGACATCCTCGCCCATAAGGGTGTGGTCGCCTGGACAGGCGATGAGATCCTTAACTGGTATAGGACCGCGGCCTGACCCGGAGCGGATGGGAAGCCCTCTGCCCACCCTCTCCCTTGAGCGCCTCCGGGGGCGCCATTTGCTGTAGCCGGCCCTTGACCCGCCTCCGGCCCGATGCTGTATCGGGCTGCCTGTGCAACCGATTCGGCGCACCGCAGCGCCGGGAGCCGGCATGACCGACACCGTCCTCATCATCGACTTCGGCAGCCAGGTCACCCAGCTGATCGCGCGCCGGGTGCGCGAGCAGGGGGTCTACTCCGAGATCGTTCCCTTCAATCGGGCGCAGGACGCCCTTGAGCGGCTGCAGCCCAAGGCGGTGATCCTCTCGGGCGGTCCGGCCAGCGTCACTGAGTTCGGCACCCCCAGGGCCCCAGACTGGGTATTCCAGGCCGGGCTGCCGGTGCTCGGCATCTGCTACGGCGAACAAACCATGGTGGCGCAGCTGGGCGGCGGCGTTGAGGGCGGCCATCACCGCGAGTTCGGCCGCGCTGAGGTCGAGGTGATCGCCGACAATGCCCTGTTCGAGGGCGTCTGGGCCAAGGGCGACACCGACACAGTCTGGATGAGCCACGGCGACCGCGTCACGCAGCTTCCCGCCGGCTTCAAGGTGGTGGCGATCTCCAAGGGCGCCCCGTTCGCGGCCATTGCCGATGAGAAGCGTCGTCTGTATGCGGTGCAGTTCCACCCCGAGGTTGCACACACGCCGCGCGGGGCCGCGCTCATCGGCAACTTCGTGCGCCGCATCGCTGGGCTGCCTGGCGACTGGAGCATGGCGCATTTCAGGTCAAGGGAGATCGCCAAGACCCGAGCCCAGGTGGGTCGTGGCCGCGTCATCTGCGGGCTGTCCGGCGGCGTCGACAGCGCCGTGGCCGCGGTACTGATCCATGAGGCCGTCGGCGACCAGCTAACCTGCATCTTCGTGGACCACGGCCTGTTGCGCCAGGACGAAGCCCGTGAGGTCGTCTCGCTATTCCGCGGGCACTACAACATCCCCCTCATCCACGTGGACGCCACCCAGCGCTTCCTCAAGGCTCTGGAAGGCAAGGCCGACCCTGAGGCCAAGCGCAAGACCGTCGGCGCGCTGTTCATCAACGTGTTCGAGGAAGAGGCCGCCAAGCTCGGCGGCGCCGAATTTCTGGCCCAGGGCACGCTCTACCCGGATGTAATCGAGAGCGCGTCCTTCACGGGCGGCCCGTCGGTGACGATCAAGTCGCACCACAACGTCGGTGGCCTGCCCGAGCGCATGAACATGAAGCTGGTGGAGCCCCTGCGCGAGCTGTTCAAGGACGAGGTGCGCGCGCTCGGTCGCGAGCTGGGCCTACCTGAGCATTTCATCTGGCGCCATCCTTTCCCCGGCCCCGGCCTCGCGATCCGCGTGCTGGGCGAAGTCAACGCGGAGGACCTGGAGGTTCTGCGCAAGGCCGACGCCATCTTCCTGGAGGAGATCCGCAAAGCCGGCCTTTACGACGAGATCTGGCAGGCGTTCGCCGTCCTCCTGCCCGTGCGCACGGTGGGCGTCATGGGCGATGCCCGCACCTACGACAAGGTGTGCGCACTGCGCGCCGTCACCTCGACGGACGGCATGACCGCGGACTTCTTCGAGTTCCCCCACGCGGTCCTGGGCCGCTCCGCGACGCGCATCATCAACGAGGTCGCTGGAATCAACCGCGTTGTGTACGACGTGACCTCGAAGCCACCAGGGACGATCGAGTGGGAGTAAGGGGGTAGGATACCTTGGCGGCCTTCGGAGGGGGAAAGGATAGCAATAAATTAGAG
>JAFMSC010000263.1 GCA_017353825.1 Hyphomicrobiaceae bacterium
TCCAGCTTCCTCCAGACCATGGCCAACAAAGGCGCCAACCCTCTCGTCGCCATTCACATGGCCCTCTCCGGTCAGATATACGCTGAAGGGGGTGAGTAGTTACCCAAGATCGTCTATGTGGCCACCCGCGTCGCCAGCAACGGTGCGAAGGTCCTGCTATCGGATCGAGATCGCCGGACGACGATCCCGCCCGCGAGATCGAAATCCTGAACCAGGTCCTGCAGGACCCGACCATCGACGGAGGATCGCCAGCCTTCGGGTTTTGACAAAGGCTCAAAGCACGTCGCCAGTTGCCGGAGTATGCGTGTCCTGCGGCGACCCTGCGACGGCCTGCGACGGGCTGGGAACAGATCAAATGCTCGATCTATTCCGTGGCCGCTACGGCAACGTTTCGAGAGTTTCGCGGCCGGGATGACCTGCCTATTGGTATTCTCCGCAAGCTCTGTCGCCTTTACCCGGGGTGTTGACCTAAGGTGGAAACGACTCACGTGGGCGCGCGCCGGGGCGGATGGCCCAGGCGCCGTGCGGTGCGACGGAGAGGGTGAGGCGGTCGCCCTCCCGCACGCCCAGCAGCGCGGGAGATTCGACCATGAGCCTTTGGGCCGGCGTCTCAACGCTCAAGGAGACGCGGGCACCGCGGAAGGCGAGCTGGACGACTTGGCCCGTCCAGGCGATGGCACCGTTAGTGGCGCTGTTCCCGCCGCCGCCCGCCTCGGCGACGTGTACGTTCTCCGGACGCACCAGGATGATCACCGGCTCGCCTTCGGCGAAGGCCTCGCCGGCCCGGCACTCGCCCTCCCAGCTTGCGCCGGTCACTCGCAAGAAAAAGCCGCCATTGCCGTCCGAGCGGCATCGGGCGACCTCGCCCTCGAGCAAGTTGGGCGAGCCGAAGAAGGCGGCCACGGCCTCGGAGCGCGGGCGCTGGTAGATGTCCTCGGGCGCGCCGACCTGCAGGATGCGGCCCTCCTGCATAACCACCACGCGGTCGGAGAGCGACATCGCCTCCTCCTGGTCGTGCGTCACGTAGAGGCTGGTGATCCCAAGTCGCCTCTGCAGGGCGCGGAACTCGTCGCCCATCTGTGCGCGCAGGCGCGTGTCGAGGTTGCTCAAGGGCTCGTCGAGCAGCAGCACTTCCGGCTCGAACACAACAGCGCGGGCGATCGCCACCCGCTGCTGCTGGCCGCCTGAGAGGGCCGGCGCCGCGCGCTCGGCATAGGGCTGCATCTCCACCAACTTGAGCGCACGCAGGACGCGCTCGCGGATCTCGTCCTTCGGGCGCCGGCGGATGCGCAAAGGATAGGCCACGTTGTCGAACACGGTCATGTGCGGCCAGATCGCGTACGACTGAAATACCATGCCGAGCTGGCGCCGGTCTGGCGCCATGAAGTAGCCTGCCGCCGCGTCGCTGACGACACGGCCGCCGATGCTGATCCGACCCCTGCTGTTCCGCTCAAGCCCCGCCACCATGCGCAGCGTCGTGGTCTTGCCGCAGCCGGAGGGCCCGAGCAGAGCCACGAACTCGCCCGGCTCGACCTTGAAATCGATGTTGTCGACCGCGACGACGCTGCCGAAGCAGCGACTGACACCCTCGATCTCAACTCCCGACATGCGCGCTCTCCGCCCCCTTTCTCACAGCGTGCTGATGCGCGCGCCGATCACCCGCAGCTGCAGCCAGCGAAAGAAGATGACGAGTAGCATCGTCATCAGCCCGACCACGCTCACCTGCTCCGCCTCGCCGTTCATCCACATCTTGAGCAGCACAACCGACAGCACCTCCGATCCGGCCGAGAATAGCAGGACTGACGCGGACAGCTCGCGCATGATGCTGAAGAAGGTGAGGATCCAGCCCACGGCGAATGACGGCCACGCCAGCGCGATCATGATGCGCCACAAAGTTTGCCACCAGCTTGCGCCGTGCACGCGGGAGCATTCCTCCAGGTCAGTGCTGAGCCGCTGGTAGGCCGCCGACATCACCCGCACCGCGACCGGCGTGCCAAGGGCGATGTAGGCCAGCATCAGCGCCCAGATCGTGCCGTAGATGGGCACGAAACCTGGCAGCATGGCGAAGGCCCACAGAAAACCGATGCCCAGCACCATGCCGGGCGTCATCCACGGCAGCCACGCCAGCACATCGATAAGGCGCCGCCCGCGCCACTCGGTGCGCACCGTCACGTAGGCCACGATGCCACCTAACACCATCGTCGCCGTCGACCCGAGGAGGCCCAGCTCGAAGGTGTTCCAAACCGCGCGCCTGAGCTCGCCGTTCTGGAACACCTTGGTGTAGTTCTCGAGGGTCAGCATGTCCCAGGTGTAGAACCCGAAGAACCGGAAGAACGAGCCGAGGAGCAGCTGGCCGACCGGCAGCGCCACGGCGACGACAAAGAACAGCATGCAGAAGGCAAACGTCACCCAGCGCCACGGCCCCAGCCTGGTGACGTCGGGCGTGTATCCCTTGCCCGTCACCGTGTGGAACGAGCGGCCGTGCAGCGCCCGCCACTGCCACGCCACCAGCAGGAGCATGACGCCAAGCACGGCGAAGCTCAGGGCCGTGGCGTACTGGTAGTCGGGGTCGGCGCGGTGGTTGATGGCGTTGTAGAGCTCGGTCGTGAACACTGTGATGCCGGCGGGCGTGCCGAAGAACAAGGGCGACTCGAAAGACTCGATGCCACGGATGAAGCTCAACAGAAACGAGCTGGTGATCGCGGGCAGCATCAGGGCGAGCGTGATCTTGCGGAAGGTCTGCCAGCGCGAGGCACCGCACATGCGGCTTGATTCCTCCAGCGATGGATCCATGGCGCGGAACGCATCGACGATAAGCAGGAACAGGAACGGCGTGGAATACTGCATCATGTGCCAGACCACGCCACCCCAGGAATAGACGTTGATGACAGCAGTGTCGGAGCCTGTCAGCCACTTCCAGAGAAGATTGAGCGCGCCAACTTGCGGGTTGCCGAGCATGCCCCAGGCCATGGCGGTGAGCAGCGGCGGTATGAAGAATGGCAGTGTAATCAGTACCTCCAGCAAGCGTCGGGCCGGCGTGTCGGTGCGCGCCACGATCCAGGCTAGCAGGATGGCGGTGAGGAGCGACGGGATGGTCTTGGCTAGCGAGATCACCACCGTGTTGGACAGGACTGTGAAGTTCTCCGCGGTGAAGATCGCGCGGTAGCCGTGCAGATTAAACTGGCCCGCTGTTCCGGGAGGCGTGGAGTGCAGGCTGCCGTAGAGCAGCATGGAGACCGGGTAGACGGTGAGGAAGGCCAGGATCGCGATCAGCGCCAGAACGCCCGCATGGCCCCCGATGTTGCGCCCGCCGAGGACCTCGCGCGCGCCCCCGCGTGCGCCGGGCTTGAACCGAGCCGGCGAGCGCTCGGCGGCGACCGTCAAACCGGAACCCTAGCGGTCATTGCCGACACGCCTCCCCCCTCGCTGCTGTCAGGAGCCAGCGGTGCGCCACGCTGATCCAACCAAGGTTGCTACATCAAACGCCATCCGGCAAGGCACGGCTGGATAGAACAAGTCGGGTCCGGCGCCGACAAAAGGGGCCCGTCGTCCCAATCAACTGAGGTCGGGCAACGCCGGCTGCTTTTGAGGCCCGCCGGCCGAGACTCTCGTTGACGCTCGGCGGTTAGCCGGACGACAATATGGTTTGGATACCCGAAGGTTATCGGGTCACGCCAAAACTCTGGCTTCGAGCGCTCGCACGAGAAAGAAGAGACCGCCGGGCCGCCAGGGGAGCAAACCTGCCATCGTGGAGCAAGGGCGCGAGGGCCCGCGTCCTCCCGCTCGGTTGGCCAGCGCCAAGGAGGAAGGTATGCCAGGCAAATTGCGCCCGCCGCACTGTTTCTCGTCGCACATTTGTCAGGGGCACGGCCGCCACGGGGGCGGCCATCACCGCGGCCCAAGTGTTCGCGCCTGCCATCGCCCAGGCGCGACCCGTCAAGATCGGCTACGTGAGCCCGGCCACTGGGCCGCTGGCGCCATTCGCAGCGGCCGACGAGTTCATGCTCAACCAGTTCCGCGAGGCAACCAAGGGCGGGCTCAAGGTGGGCAACAGTACGCGGCCCATCGAGGTGCTCCGCGACAGCCAGTCGAACCCAAACCGCGCCGCGGAGGGGGCTAAAGAACTGATCGTCCGCGACAAGATCGACCTCATGCTCGTGGGCAAGACGCCGGAAACCACCAACCCGGTCTGCACGCAGGCCGAGATTGAGGAGGTGGCCACAATCTCGTCGCTGGCGCCGTGGCAACCATGGTTCTTCGGCCAACAGCGCAATCCGGGCCAACCGCGGGCGTTCAACTACGTCTACCACTACTTTTGGGGGCTGGAGAACGTGATCGCCGTCTTCACCAACGTGTGGGGCCAGCTCGACACCAACAAGGTGGTGGGAGCGTTGTTCCCCAACGACGGCGACGACAACGCCTGGGGCGACAAGGAGCTGGGCTTCCCACCGGCGCTCGCCAAGCAGGACTACAAGCTCCACGATCCCGGCCGGTACCAAACCTTACCGACACCTTCACGGCCCAGATTACCGACTTCAAAAACACCAACGCCCAGACCGTCACCGGGGTGGTGCTGCCGCCCGACTTCACCACCTTCTGGAAGCAGGCGCTGCAGCAGGGGTTCAAGCCCAAGGCGGCCTCGGTGGGCAAGGCGATCCTGTTTCCCTCGTCGGTGGAGGCGCTGGGCAAGGACGGGCACAACCTCTCCTCCGAGGTGTGGTGGACGCCGAACCACCCCTACAAGTCGTCGATCAACGGCATGACGGCCAAGCAGCTGGCCGACGCCTACGGACTTCTCAGTGCGCCGGCGGAGCGGGTGCGGCTCGACGGCGCGCCCATCGGCGGGCTGCCGGCGGCGCAGATCGTGCGCCGCGGAATCTCCCTGGTGGGGGGCGGCGGCTATTCCCCTCGCTCAGCGTTGAGGACAACCTCCTGATCGGCGCCTACGGGCGGCGCAAGGCCGGCTACTGGTCGCTCGACCTCATCTACGATCTGTTTCCGTCGCTGGCCAGGCGCCGCGAAGTCCCTCACAGACGCTGTCGGGCGGGGAGCAGCAAATGGCGACCATCGGGCGCGCGCTGATGGCCAACCCGCGCGTGCTTCTTTGTGACGAGATCAGCTTAGGGCTCGCGCCCATCGTAGTGCGTGGCATCTACGCAGCGCTGCCCAAGATCAAAGCGAACGGGGCGAGCGTGGTCCTGGTGGAGCAGGACATCGTGCAGGCCCTCGCCGTGGCCGACCGCGTCTACTGCTTCCAGGAAGGCCGGATGGCCCTGACCGGCAAGCCGTCCGAGCTTAGGCCCGAGACCATCCACGCGGCATACTTTGGCACATGATCGGGCTCCTCAACACCCTGGTGCAGGGCGTGATGCTGGGCGGGCTCTACGCCCTATTCGCCGCCGGCCTGTCACTCATCTTCGGCGTCATGCGCCTCGTCAACCTTGCCCACGGCGACCTCATCGTGATCGCCGCATTCATGGTGTTGGGGCTTATGCACGCCCTCGGCCTCGACCCGTTCCTGGCGACGCTCGTCGCCATGCCGGTCCTGGCCGCATTCGGCTATGTCCTGCAGCACGCCCTGCTCAACCGCACGCTGGGGCGCGACATCCTCCCGCCGCTGCTCGTCACCTTCGGGCTTTCCATCATCATCCAGAACGGACTGCTGCAGAGCGTCTCGGCCGACAGCCAGCGCCTTACTGCGGGCGCCATTGAGGTGGCCTCGGTGGACCTTGCGCCGGGCCTGGCGGTGGGCGTGATCCAGCTCATTACGCTCGCTTCCGCCGTGGGCGTCATCCTTGCGCTCAATCTCCTATTCTACCGCGCCGAGCTGGGGCGCGCCTTCCGCGCCACCTCGGACGACCCGGAGATCGCCCAGCTGATGGGCATCGATAACCGGCATATCTTCTCCATGGCCATGGCGGTGGCGATGACGGTGTTCGCCATCTCCGCGCTCTATCTCCGCATGCGCGCCAACTTCGACCCCACCATCGGTGCCGCGCGGCTGATCTACGCCTTCGAGGCGGTGATCATCGGCGGCCTCGGCAGCTTCTGGGGCACGCTGGCGGGCGGCATCATCATCGGCGTCGCCCAAACCGTGGGCGCGGGCATCAACCCGGAATGGCAGATCCTGGCCGGGCACCTGGCGTTCCTTTGCGTGCTGGTGCTGCGCCCGCGCGGCCTGTTCCCTCGCGGGAGCGAGTGACGCGCCATGGAGCCGCGCGAGCGATGGTCGGACTGGCGGCAGCGGATCGCGTCGAGCGGCGCGCATTACCACGCGGCCGACGGCGCCCGCCGGGCGC
>JAFMSC010000041.1 GCA_017353825.1 Hyphomicrobiaceae bacterium
CCCCGCGCCCACCGCTCGCGCCCAGGGTTCTGGCCCTTGTGCTCAAACCTAAACTCGCCGAGATCGCGCCGACGCTATCGACCCAGAACCCGCCTCCTCCGCCTTTGACGACGACCGTCGTCGGGTCTGTTGCCGCGGCCGCGCGGACCGAGCGCCCGCGCGACCTGCCAGGCTTCGCCCGCGAGGTGCGGCGCCTTGCTGCAAGCGAAGCGCAGGGCTGGAGCGGCGACCGCAAAGCCTACATCAGCCGGGTGTGGCGCTCGGTGCGCGAGCAGCGGCCGGAGTGGGGCCTTTCGGAGATCGAGTTCAAGTGCATGCTGGCCGAAGCGCACCGCGCGGGCCAGCTGGCACTAGCTAACGCCGACCTGAGGGACGAGAGCAACATCAAGGACGTGCGGGACTCGGCGGTGATCTATCGCAACGCGGTGTTTCACTTCATTCGCGTCGATGCATGATGTTGCCGCTGTCGACGTTTAGTCCGTATTGAGGGTTCATGCGCCACGAGGCTCACATTGCGCCGCTCGCCGATCGCCTGTCTGCGGCCTTCGAGCACTCCATCACTTGGGAGGACGACATCTGGCGGGCCGACCCCGGGGATGTCGAGTTGGTCCACGCCGATGCGCGCCGCAAGTTCACCGATCTCCTGGACGCCGTCACCGCGAGCGACGGGCTGTCGGTGCAGGCGCGCATCCTGCTGTTTCATGGGCAATCGGGGGCGGGCAAGACACACCTGATCCGCGCGCTGCGCACGGGCGCGCACCGCAGCGCCAAGGCCTACTTCGGCTACGCGCAGATGACGCCAGACGTGGACAACTACGCCGACTACTACCTGCGCCGGCTCATCGCCTCTCTGGAGAAGCCTTACGACCCCGACCACGGCGGGGAGAGCGCGCTCGCCCGCCTCGCCAAGCGTCTGGCCGCGGATGTCGAGATCGTTGAGGGTGCCGACATCGACAAGCTGCGCGATGCCAAGCTCAGCGATGCGGCCCTCGCTAAACTCGTTCTCAGCCTCGCCGACCAAATCGTGGCGGCACCCAAGTTTGTCGGCCACAGCCTCGATGTGAACGTGGTGCGTGCGCTGCTCTACCTGCAGCGCTCCGACCCGCGCATCGATCAGCGCGTGCGCCAGTACCTGCTCGGGCAAGAGCTTGGCGAGCTGTCGCAGGAGGCCGTCGCCGCACTCGACCCCAACACCGGCGAGGGCCGCGCCTTCGACATCATCGAGTCGCTCGGGCGGCTGATGTGGGCCGTGGACCGGGCCGCTCTGGTGTTCGCAACCGACCAAGTCGAGGACCTGCGCTTCTTCGACGATTACGCCGATCGCTTCCAGAAGGCGGCGCGCGACCTCATCCAGATTGCCAACCGCGTGCCTACCTCCATCGTGCTCATCTCGTGCCTTGCCGAATTCTACGGCGAGGTGCGCGAGGTGCTGGCGCAGTCCTACATCGACCGCATCGAGAAGGCGGGGCCGGTGCCCCTGATCGAGACGCGCTCGGCCGAGGAGGCGCGCCTCATCATCGCCAAGCGCCTGCAGCAGGATGAGCGCAACGGCGGCGCCGACCCCACGCTTTACCTTGGCGAGCAGTTCTTCGAGGAATTCGGCGGGCTCTCCACGCGCCGCATCCTTGAGCTGGCCCAGAAGCGCATGCGCGAGCAGGAGGGCGACGCGCCCGAGGAGCCGCCTGCAGCCAAGGCGGGCTTCATCTCCACGCTGGCGGCGGCGCTCGGCTTCGGCGGCGCCCCAGAGGAGGGAGGCGAGGCCCCGCCCATCGAGTACCGGGAACACTGGGACCGCTTCGTGGCCCAATCGGAGGCGGAGATCCCGAGCGACGACGAGGCGCTGAGCGACGCCCTGGCGGCGGCGCTCGCCCTCGCCAAGCAGGAATGGACCGGCGCGCTCGAAGTGGCTGTGCGGCGAGTAGCCTCAGCCAGCGACGTGCCCGCCTTGGATGTTTCGCTGACGAACGCCGTAGGCCTCAGGACGGAAGCGCGCATCTTCCTGTGCAACCGGCCCTCGCAGGGGGGCGGGCTGAAGCGCCAGATCGATCGTGTGCTCACGGCCATGAAAGACAAAGGGGGCGACAGGACCTGCTTCATGCTGCGCGCCAGCGATTTCCCGCCCAACAAGAAGAACCAGACCGCACAGGCCTTCCGCAGGTTCCGCGAGAAGGGCGGCCGCTCGATCCTGGTGCCGATCCCGGACTGGGAACGCATGATCATGGTGCGGGAGTTTCATGCCCAGCACCGCCAAGACCCGAGCTTTGCCGACTGGTTCCAGCGCACCAAGCTCTTGTCGACCATCCCGTGCCTGGTGCAACTGCTGCGGCTCGACCTGCTCGGGTACAACGTACGCGGGGTGGCTGTAGCCCAACCCGGCGCGCAGGGGGACACGCCCGCCGATGCGGAGGCGCTCATGCCACTGAGCGCCGCCGCGGCCGGACCGCGCGGTGCCGATTGGACCGGCTGGGACAGCGCCGCGGCAGAACCCAAGGACGATCTGCCGCTCTCGGTCTTGCTCGACGAGGTTGGCGATGGCGAGAAAAGCATCCTCGCTGGCCGCGCGCTGCGCTCCAACCGCTCGATCACGCTCAACAAGGACGTGCTGAAGCGCCACTCGGCCGTGCTGGGTGGCTCCGGCTCCGGCAAGACCACGCTCGCCTTGTGCATTATTGAGCAGCTGCTCATGAAGGGCATCCCGGCGGTGCTGATCGACCGCAAGGGCGACCTGTGCTCCTACGCCAACCCCGACGTCTGGCGGGCCCACGACGGCGAGTACGGCGAGCGCCGCGGCGAGCGCGAGCGGCTGGCGGACTCCATCGACGTGGCGGTCTACACGCCCGGCCGCGCCTCGGGCAGGCCCATCTCCATTACGCTCTTGCCCAACGGCATCAACGAGCTGCCCGAGCAGGACCAGCAGCTGCTCGCCAACTTGTCGGCGGCGGCCTTGGGGGAAATGCTTCACCTCAAGAACTCGGCCACGCACCAGAAGCAGTCGGGCACCCTCTCGGTGGCGCTGCGCATCCTGGGTGCGCGCTTCAGCAAGGAGGTCACGCTCAACGACCTGATCGCGCTTCTGGAGGATGAGGACCCGGAGCTGACCGAGCTCACACAGCGCATGGACCCGTCAGGCCGCATCCGCCGCGACCTGGTGGCCCAGCTCGACAGCTTGCGCCACCGCAACTCCGCGCTGTTTGAGGGCGGCGGCGAAGCCCTGCGAATGGAATCGCTGCTGGGCCTTGGTCGTTACGCGCGCAGCGACGACCGCACGCGGCTGTCCATCATCTATACGGGTTTCCTGGGCGACAACGAGAACATCCTGTTCTGGGTTTCGCAGTTCCTGTCCGAGGCGCTGCGCTTCTGCCAGCGCAACCCCAACGACGAGCTGCAGGCTCTCGTCATGTTCGACGAGGCCGATCTCTACATTCCCGCCAACGCCAAGCCGGCTACCGCTGAGCCGCTGCAGAGCCTCCTGAAACGTGCCCGCTCCGCGGGCCTCGGCATGATGCTGGCCACCCAATCACCGGGCGATCTCGACTACAAGTCGCGTGACCAGATCACCTCCTGGTTCATCGGCCGCGTGCGCGAGGACACCGCCCTCAGGAAGCTGCGCGCTGCCTTCCAGAGCGAGTCCGGCCTCGACCCGGCCGCGGTCCTGCCCGGCCAGACCGTGGGCGAGTTCCACCTGGTGCAGGAAGGCCTGGTGCGGCCCATGCGCGCCCAGCGCTCGCTCATCTCCGCCGAGCAGGTGCCCTTCGACCGCATCGAGCAGCTCGCCCGCGAGACCAAGGGCCAGGACGAAAAGCAGCTCAAGCTATTTTCCTGATCCGGTCGATCGCCCCGACTTGCCGGCCTGTTGCATCGTTGCCGCAGCGCGGGAATCAATTCGGGTGAAAAGCAACTAATCTTGAGTTATACTCGTATCAAGTGAGCAACCTGAGAGCGAGCGTTCACAGGAGGCTGAGCCAGACGTGAGGTCGAGCCGTTTGGGCGTGCTGTATAGGCGGGGTGGTGTTGTGATTGATAAGTCCTTCATTCTCATGGTGTTGGCTTGCGCTGCGGCTCCGTTGCTGGGAGCTGGGATCTATCTGGTGACCCTGCTGTTCTAGTGAAGTCCGCTGCCGTTCTCGGGCAGCGGTGATGCGACGCGAAACAAACATTGGATGGCGTCTTGCGGCCTGCCGTCGGCTCCAGGGAGGCTAGAGAGCGAGGCTCGGCAGCGCTTTGGCCCCGATTGTCCACAGTCGGAGGATGGGCCTGGAGCGGAGGGGGGTCAGGGGCCTTCCTGCAATCGACGTGCTGCCTTGCAGAACTGGCGGGCTTGATTTCCTCGTGGTCGGCGGGCAACGGTAGGTCACACGCACAGCTCTCCCGTAACGAACCCGCCAACGTCCCAGGAGCCTCCCCATGAAGCTTGTTCGATTTGGTGCGCCGGGCGCCGAGCGGCCCGGTATCGTCGATACGCACGGTGCCGTGCGCGATCTCTCCGCGCATATCCCCGACATCACGGGCGAGACGCTGGGCGATGCCACCGCCCTCGACAAGCTGCGCAAGCTCGACCTGAAGGCGCTTCCCATCGCGCCGCAGGGCGCACGGCTGGGGCCCCCGGTCGGCAATGTGCGCAACTTCATCGCAGTGGGTCTCAACTACGAAGACCATGCCAAGGAAACGGGTTCGCCGATCCCTACCGAGCCGATCCTCTTCAACAAGCTGCCCAACTGCATCGTCGGCCCCACTGATGACGTGATGGTGCCCAAAGGCTCCATCAAGCTCGACTACGAGGTCGAGATCGCCTTCGTGATCGGCAAGCGGGCGCGCTACGTCGAGGAGAAGGACGCGCCCGCCCATATCGCCGGCTACTCGATCTGCAACGATGTGTCGGAGCGCCACTTCCAGGCCGAGCGCGGTGGCCAGTGGATGAAGGGCAAGTGCGCCGAGACGTTCGGGCCTCTGGGGCCTTGGCTCGTCACTCGCGACGAGATCGCCGATGTGGGCAATCTAGCCATGGCACTCGACGTGAACGGGCAGCGGCGCCAGACCGGCAATACCAAGACCATGATCTTCGGGATCCCGCACCTGCTGCACTACATCTCCCAGTTCATGGTGCTGGAGCCCGGCGACGTTGTAACCACCGGCACGCCCCCCGGCGTGGCTCTCGGCATGAAGCCCCCCGTATGGCTCAAGCCAGGTGACGTGATGACGCTCACCATCGAGGGCCTGGGCACGCAGACCTCCAAGGTCGTGCCGTTCAAGGAGTAGACGCGGGCACCGTGAGAAGGCGACGTATGGTCGCCTTCGCTTGCGATACGGCCTCAGTCGAGACGCGAGTACTTTGAGGACTTATTGGCAAAGCGCGCGAAGGCGACGGTATCGTAGAGGCCGTGGCAAAGGATGACGGTCCACAGATTGGGGCCTGACATGGCGTAGAGCACACCGAACAGGACCGACAGCTGGCCGATGATGATCATCGCCCGCGGCCCTTGATAGGCGTGCAGCACGGCCGCGGCGAGCGCGGCGACCAGGACGGCTGCCGCGGTCGCGACCATCTCGCCCAGGGGGGACGCCAGGACACCTTCCACCGAAGCCAGGACGATCCCGCGTAGCGCAGCCTCCTCTAAGAAGCCGCCCAGGAGCCAAGCGACGGCGATGCCGATCGCCAGCTTCAGCCGCGATTGCTGGAGGGCACGGAACGTGCGCAAGCGTGGCGGCGCATCGACGAGGCGTCCCGCGATCCAGTCGGCCACCGGGCTGTAGGCCAGCATCAAGGCGCACCAGCCCACGCCACAAGCCAGTGTCAGTGGCCAGGAATACGGCGGCTGAAGCACAAGGTCAGGTAAGGACATGGCGCTTCAGCCGTTCCACCCAGGCTGTGGAGGCCGGTCAGCCCATCTTGCATAGGCTCAGTGGTGCTTCCCATCCTCCGCCGCGTGCGTCGGCGCGACAGCAGGGTCGGTGAGGCGCTCAAGCTGGCGGGCGATGCTGCGCCAGGCGGCCGAATCCCTGGGGTTCATGTGCTCCAGATCGCCCTTGAGCTTCTGCAGGCGGCTCAAGAGCAGGTGCTCCTCTTCGTTCAGGCGGTTTTCCCCGTGCGCCTCCTCCAGAGCAAAGATGAGCCGTTCGATCAGGCCTGCCTCGGGCAGCAGCATGAGCGCGGGGATGCGCCGGTCGATCTCCCCGGCGAGCTGTCTCAGGAGGGCGAGCGCATGGGTCTCGCCGCCGTGCCTCGCGGCGATGACGTCCTGCTCCTGCTCCAGGGCCTGCCTGAGGTCGCCTTCCAATAACCGCAGCTCATTGCTGAGCGCCAGGCGGTTGCGTGCCTGGCGCTTGAGGACGGTGGCCGCAGCCAGCGCAAGCTCCGCGATCTCCGGCTGCCAGATGTCGTCGAGGGCCGACGGTGTGAGCCCCATGGCCGCCATCAGCTCCTGGCTGAAACGCGCCGCCAGCACAGCGTCGGTCCCGTGCGCGCGGCCGTTGCCGTTGCGCCCGTTGGTCAGCAGGTGGTCCGGCCGAATTGGAACCGGCGACGGCTCCAAACGCGCGCGAATCGGGGCGGCTTCAGGCAAAGGCCGCGCCGCGCCGACAGCGGCGACCGAGGCCGAGGCGCTGGCGCGATAGAGCAGCAGGGTCTTAAACAGGTCTGAGTGGATCAGGAAGGTGGGCTCGGCCAGGACGGGCCGCCCTCTGACCCGGGCCAGCAGGCCGCTGCCTGGGGCGCCGTCGTTGCGCTGCACGACGCTCACCGTCATGCCGGCGTTGAGCACGTTCTGAACGAGACGACGCTCCCCCTCGGGCACGGCCTTGAGGTCCACCTTGGCCATGAAGCCGCTGCGGCGGTTTACCGGCTCGACGTGGCGCAGCACGAGCTCAGCGTTGCCCTGGCGGTCGGGCTCCAACGCCACGCCGACGATCTGGATCAACCGCGCCCGGGTGGAATACTCGCGGTCAGATTCGCGGGCGGTGTTGGCGACCACGGACAGATACTCGAAAAGCTCCGAGCGAACGAGGTAGCGCTCGTCACGAGCCTCCGTTGCGCCACGCTCGACGGCACCGATGCTCGCGCCGGCCACCAACACTTTGCGGATCTTGCGCGCCGTCTCGGCGTCATAGTGCGTGAGGTCCACCTCGGAGCGGTGGCCGGCATCGCCGCGCATGGGCTTCATGGCGGCCAGCACCAACTCGGCGTTCTCGAGGCGGTCCTCGCCCAGAGCGTTCTTGACAATCGCCTCGAGTTGTTCGGCGCTGCGCGCCTTGGGGCTCGGCACGTCCGACAGCGGCGACTTCACCGCGGCGGCGCCGAACAGGCCGGCCATGAACACCAGGGAGTCGACACCGATGGCCAGGACGAGGGCGAGGTAGCTCAGGCGATTGCCGTCAAGGAAGGCGTTCCAGGTCACGACAAAGCGGTGCGCCTTGTCGTCTCGGTTCATCTCGATGGCCTGCAGGCGGGCGCCGAGGTCGGCCGACTCCTTGGAGACGAGCCCGGAGTCCTGCAAGCATTTGCGGCCGAACGAGAGAAGCTCGTCGGTGCTAGCCGACTGAGGCAGCTTGGAGCCGCCGGCGCAGTTGGCCTGGAAGGCGACGAGGCCCGCGTTGAGGGCAAACACCCGCGCCGCGGCCTCGGCGGCGTGCTTGGGATCGCAGTCGATGCCGTGCACCTTCTCCTTGGTGGCCGGCGCCGCAGCCATGGCACCCACCAGACTGCCGCACTGCGCCTGGAGGGCCGTCAGTTTCTCGGTGTCGGGCTCTTGGCGGAAGGCGGCGCGGGCGCGCTCGAAAGCGAGCAGGGCGCGCGCGGGATCGGCGCGCCCGCCGTCCCCATTGCCATCCTGCGCCGTCTTGATGCGCTGCTCGGCGGTGAAGACCTGGCCCTTATACTTGGCCACTTCGCCAGCAATGGTGGCGAGCTCACGCTTGAGACTGACGATGCGCGCCGAGGCGAGGTCGCGCTGGTGCTGCGCCTCCTTGAGGCGCGGCTCGTCGGTGATTGAGAGCTTGCGCTGCAGCTCGTCCAGCTCGGTCATGCGCTGGCGCCACACGGGACCCTTGCCGCGCTTCAGCGTGCCCTCCACGCCGCCGTCTTCGGCCGAGGCATCGATGCGCTTGGCGGCGATCGCCTGCTTCGTCTCATCGTAGGTGGTTTGCGCCTTGGCGAGCTCCGCCTCCAGCGCGCCAATCGAGGGCTCGACACGCTGCAGCTCTGCCTCCAGCTCGTCGCGCTTGCGCAACAGCGCAGTCTGGTTCCGCTCGGCGCCGGCAATGCGCTCCTGCTGCTCGCCGATGCCACGCTGGCGCTCCTCAAGCTTCTGCACGAGGAAGGCTTCGATCTCCGCCTGGGCGCCACGCGCTGCGACGGCGAGCTTGGCAAGCTCGCTATCGTAGGCCTTCCAGCCGTCGGTATCGAACAGGCGCTCGGCCTCGGCGATCTGCACCTTCTGGGCACGCTCGCCGATGTCGGCAACGATGGCGCCGACTTGGTTGAGCGTGCGGATCTCGGCCGCGCGCTTGCGTGCGTCAGCGGGAAAGATGGCGTTGAAGTGCGAGTCGAAGGAAAAAAACACCGAGGCCGACATGGAGGCCAAGAACATGACCCAGAGCACGGCGTTCTTAGCGATCAGACGCACGCTCTGCACGTAAGGCACGGAGATATCGCTGCCACGCCGGAAGCCAAACATAAGCAGCCCCAGCAGCACCAGGGCCATGGTGAAGTAGAGCGCCACATCGGAGAAGCGGCCCCAGTCCGCGTGAAAGCCCTTGATCACACCGGCGTTGCGCGTGAAGCCGATGGCGTCGGACTGGCTCAGCACCCAGTAGAACACGAGGCCGACGAACGCGATACCCAGCCCCATCCCGATCACGGCCTCGCGGGCGCTGAAGGCACCCCGGCGCGGGATCTTTTGGTTCATGCCGGTGGCAAAGCTCTCGCCGATGAGCCAGGCGACGATCAGCATGACGCCCTGGATGCCGAAGGCGATGAGGACAGAGAGCAGCGGCGCGGAGGTAAAATTCCGCAGCCCATCGAAGGTCGTATAGCCGGAGGCGAGCGAAAGGGCGACGGCAGTGGCGCCGAGCAGGGCCAGCTGCCAGTTGGAGAACATCATCTCCTCGATGACACGGTAGAGCCGACGGAAGAAGCCCGCCCGCCACAGCGCAACGGCGAGGGACACGAACAGCAGGACGAGCACGCCATAAGACGAGCCCATCGCCCCGACGATATCCAACCCCATCACCTCACCTTGTCTCCCGCTGACGCATGGGCAGCCCATTCCGCACGCCGAGCATGCCGGCGCGGCACAAAACCGTTGTTAGGGTTGAATGCATAACGACCGCTGCCCGCCACGCCCGGCGCTGGCGCGGGCGCCGCCCGTGAGATTGCTTCCCCGCCACCTCGACGGTGGCTCCCGATACAAGGAGAACAGTTGTCGGCCGGATTGCGGCAGCCGTTGGGCCCGGGCAGGCCCAATGGAATGATTAAATTTTGGCAAAAGACCGTGTTCTGGCCTTGCGCCGAGCCATGACGTGGCTATGCAGCGGGCACCCTCGAGCGGGTTCGTCGCCGCGGCCATCGGCGCAATACGGGGTTTCGTCCGACCGCGCCCTACGACTTGCCAAAGCGACGGGTCACGTAGTCTTCCACGATGGCCTTGAACTCGTTGGCGATATCGGCGCCGCGCAGGGTGGCGGCCTTGTTGCCGTCTATGAACACCGGCGCCACGGGGGCTTCGCCGGTGCCGGGAAGCGAGATGCCGATGTCGGCGTGCTTGGATTCGCCGGGTCCATTCACGATGCAGCCCATCACCGCGAGGTTGAGACCCTCGACCCCCGGATAGCGCGTGCGCCACTCTGCCATGCGCTCACGCACATAGCCCTCAATCTCAGCCGCCAGCTCCTGGAATACGGTGGAGGTCGTGCGTCCACATCCCGGGCAGGCTGCCACGATCGGCACGAACGCGCGCAGGCCCATGGTCTGCAGGATTTCCTGGGCCACCCGCACCTCCTGGGTGCGGTCGCCGCCGGGCTCCGGCGTAAGGGAGACCCGGATGGTGTCGCCGATGCCCTGCTGCAAGAGGATGCCCATGCCAGCGGTGGAGGCCACGATGCCCTTGGACCCCATGCCGGCCTCGGTGAGCCCCAGGTGCAGCGCGTAACGGCATCGGGCGGCCAGCATGGTATAGACACTGACGAGGTCCTGCACCGCGCTGACCTTGGTCGACAGGATGATGCGCTCCGGCCCTAGCCCCAGCTCCTCGGCGCGTGCGGCCGACAGCAGCGCGGACTGCACGACCGCCTCGTGCATGACGCTGCGGGCATCCTTGGGCTCGGGGGAGACGGCATTCTCGTCCATCAGCCGCGTCAGCAGCTCCTGGTCGAGGCTGCCCCAGTTGACGCCGATGCGCACGGGCTTGCCGCATGCCAGCGCCAGCTCGACGATAGCCGAGAACTGCCGGTCGCGCTTGTCCTTGAAGCCGACGTTGCCCGGATTGATGCGCCACTTGGCGAGCGCCTCGGCGCAGGCCCGGTTATCCACCAGCAGCCTGTGGCCATTGTAATGAAAGTCGCCCACCAGCGGCACGCTCACGCCCATCTGGGCGAGGCGATCGCGGATCAACGGCACGGCCTTGGCCGCCTCGTCGCGGTCCACCGTCACGCGGACGATCTGCGAGCCGGCACGGGCGAGGTCGGCCGTCTGGCGCGCGGTCGCCTCCACGTCGGCGGTGTCGGTGTTCGTCATCGACTGCACGACGATGGGTGCCTGCCCGCCGATGATGACGCCGCCCACGTCCACAGGGACGGAGGCGCGGCGCGCAGCGCGGAGATCGAAGGGATGCAGGGTTGTGGTCATGGCTCACAAGATTAGCACAGACGGTCCTCGATTTGGTGTCGGCGTCTGCGGGTCTGAACACCATGTCGCGATCGGCGCTAGAGCATTGGGGCACCGCCCCGGCGATCAGGATAGCGAACCCGAGGTCTTCCCCGTGATAACGAGATGAGCGCCCAGTCTTGTTGGCGGCGTTCACCTAACAGCAAATACGAACAGAGAATATCTCCAATCCTACCCTCTCCGCAGCACCGATGGCAGGATCGAAAGGGCGAACAGGGCGGCCAGGACCAGCACGATGGACGGGCCGGCCGGGGTGTCCCAGGTTACGGAGAGGAAGAGGCCGCCGGCGACCGCGAGCATGCCGAACAGGCCGGCGATGACGGCCATCTGCTCCGGCGTCCGGGCCAGGGGGCGGGCGGCGGCGGCCGGCATGATGAGGAACGCGATCGTGAGCAGTGCCCCCACAATCTTGATGGTGATTGCGACCACCAGGGCCATCACCACTACGAACAGCAGCTTGACGCGCTCGGTCGCCGTCCCTTCGGCGGCGGCAATGTCCTCGTGCAGCGACAGCGACAGCAGGGGACGCCAGATGGCGATGAGGGCGGCCAGGGCGCCGGCGCCGCCGAGGAGCAGCCAGTAGACATCGGCTGTGGAGATGGCGAGGATGTCGCCGAACAGGAATCCCATCAGGTCCGGCTGGCGTCCGCTGGCCAGCGAGGCGGCGATCACGCCCACGGCGAGCGCGGCGTGGGCGATCAGCCCCAGCAGGCTGTCGAACGGCACCACTCGCTGGCGGCCGAGGAGCAGGAGCAGGCCGGAGACGGCGAGTGTTACGATCAGCACTCCCGCCGTCACGTCGAGCGAGAGCGCAAGGGCCAGCGCAACCCCAATCAGGGCGGCCTGGGCGATGGCCTCGCCGTAGTAGGCCATGCGGCGCCAGACGACGAAGCAGCCGAGCGGGGCCGCCACCGCGGCCAGCCCGAGGCCGAACAGCAGGGCGCGCAGCAGGAAGGGCGGCAGCACGATGGACTCTCCGTTCTGTTTCGGATCGGCCTGCCGCCCTGCGGTAGCCGGGCGTCGGGCGTCGTCTGAAACGCCTATTCGACCCCCCGCCCCCCGCCGCCCGGCTGCCGCTCGCTGCCATCTGGGCAGGGCGCCCCGGTCAGGTCGTGGCTGTGGTCGTGGTGGTGCCGGTAGACGCCGAACGCCTGCGCGGCCCGCACCCCGAACAGGCGCGCGTACTCAGGGTGCTCGGCCACCGAACGGGGCACGCCCGAGCAGCAGACGTGGCGGTTAAGGCAAATGACGCGGTCGCTCTGGGCCATGACGACGTGCAGGTCGTGCGACACGAGCAGTATCCCGAAGCCCCGCTCGGTGCGCAGCCGCCCGATGAGCGTGTAGAGCTCAGCCTCACCGGCGTAGTCGACGGCCCGCGCCGGCTCGTCGAGGGCCAACAGGTCGGGGTTGCGAATGAGGGCCCGCGCCAACACGACCCGCTGCAATTCGCCGCCCGATAGTTCGGAGAGCTGGCGCTCGATGAGCGCCCCGGCGCCAACGTCGGCCAGCACGCGTTCGATCTCGGGCCGCGGCGCCTTCGACCGGCCGAGCGCGATGAAGCGGGCCACGGTCAGCGGGATCGCCCGGTCGATGTCGAAGCGTTGGGGGGCGTAGCCGATGACGAGCGGATCGCGCCGGCGCACCTCGCCGCGGTCGAGCCGCTCAAGCCCCAGGAGGGCACGCACCAGCATCGTCTTGCCGGCGCCGTTTGGGCCGATAACGGTGACGATTTCGCCCGGCTCGATGGCGATATCGACGCCCGTCAAGATCGGGCGGCCGGCACGGGCGAGCGTCAGCCCGCGTGCGCTGATGAGGGCGGCGGGCTCGGGCCTCAACGCCGGGCGAGGATACGCTGCGGGGTCGTGGTGACCGTTGAGGCCGCCGTCGTTATCCAGGTGGTCCGAGGCGCGCTCGCGCAGCAACGTGCTGCCGGCAGGCCGCAACGGCCAGTCGAGCCCCTCACGACCTTGCATGGCCGCCGCCCTTGCTGACGCAGTTGGCGCACATCCCCCACACCTCCACCACCGCACCCTTATCCGCGCTGGTAGAGAACGCGGCTCCGGCGGCGGCCTTGTCGATGGCGGTGAACACCGAGGCGCCGTCCACCTCCGCCACCGCGCCGCACTGCTCGCAGGCCAGCACAAGTTGGCGCTGCTCGTGGCCGGCATGGCAGGCGAAGAAAGCGTTGCGACTCTCGAAGCGGTGCACGATGCCGGCCGTGACCAGGGCGTCGATGGCCCGGTACACCGAGATGGGCGCCAGCCGTTCGCCGCGCCGCGCCAACCGGTCCAGCACCTCATAGGCACCGATGGCCCGGTGCGAGGTTGCCGCGATGACCTGGAACACGGTCTCGCGCAGCGGGGTGAGGCGCAGACCCTTGGAGGTGAAAGCCGCGCGGGCGCGGACCATGGCCTCGTTGAGGCACTGTCCGTGGTCGTGGCCCGGTGCCGGAAAAGCCTTCCTGGAGATCGTCATGTTCATTGTTATACTATAGCGTTTCCTCACGCCCGCGCCAGGGCTGCAAGGTTCAGGAAGCGGGGGTCGGACGTCGGAGATCGCGCGGGAGATCGCGCGTATCAACTCTGGATCCCCCGTCGCCTGACACCGTTTCCAGCGAGGTGTTCCATGCCCCACCGGCTCCAGGTTATGGTTGGCGACATCACCACGCTCGACGTTGATGCCATCGTCAACGCAGCCAACCCGAGCCTCTTGGGCGGGGGTGGCGTGGACGGCGCCATCCATCGCGCAGCGGGGCCTGAGCTGCTGGCTGAGTGCCGTACGCTGGGCGGCTGCAGCACGGGTGGGGCCAGGATCACCAGGGGCTACCGGCTGAAGGCGCGCCACGTCATCCACACGGTGGGGCCGGTGTGGGGAGAGGAGGGGGGCGACGAGGATCGCCTGCTGGCCAGCTGCTATGCCAATTCTCTCGCCCTTGCGAAGGCGCACGTGCTGGCCTCGGTGGCGTTTCCGGCCATCTCGACCGGCGTCTATGGCTTCCCGGCCGAGCGCGCCGCCCGCATCGCCGTCGAAACGGTCGCCCAACACTTGGCGGCAGACGACCACTTCACCCAGGTGGTGCTGTGCTGCTTCTCGCCGGCCTCGGCAGCCCTTCATCAGGAAGCGCGGCGGACGCTGGGGGTATAAGGGAGAGGGGGAGGCGGGCCTAAGCGAGTGGCCAAGACCAGGAAAGCCCCCATTCCCCAAGGCTCAAGATTCTAACGGAAGCCGACCATGGCCTACCGCACCATCGAAGTCCGCAAGTCTTCGCCCAACATCGGCGCCGAGATCCGTGGCATCGATCTCGCCGAGCCGCTCAGCGAGAAGCAATTCCAGGAGGTGTACGCCGCCCTCATGGAACACCTCGTCATCTTCTTCCGTGACCAGAGGATAACCCCTGAGCAGCAGAAGGACCTGGGGCGGCGGTTCGGCCCGCTGCACGTGCACCCTGCCGCGCCCGGTGTGCTGCCCGACCACCCGGAGGTGTTCGTCATCAAGGCCGACGAGAGTTCCAAGTTCGTCGCCGGGGAGGACTGGCACTCCGACGTGTCGTGCGAGGCTGAGCCGCCCATGGGCACCATGCTCTACCTGACCACGGTCCCACCGGACGGCGGTGGGGACACCCTGTTCGCCAACATGTACCTCGCCTACGAAACGCTGTCGGCGTCCATCAAGACGCTGATCGACGGGATGACCGCGATCCACGATGGCGAGCCGCTCTACCGCGGCCGCTACGGCAACGACGATAGCGGCAAGGTCTACCCGCGCGCCGAGCACCCCGTCGTCAGGACGCACCCGGTGACGCGCAAGAAGGGGCTGTTCGTCAACCGCTTTTTCACCACCCGCCTCGTCGGCCTCTCAAGGAACGAAAGCGACTCCATCCTCAACATGCTATTCAGGCACATCGAGACGCCGGAGTTCAGTGTGCGCTTCCACTGGCAGCCCGGGTCGGTGGCGTTCTGGGATAACCGCTGCACCCAGCACCACGCCCTGTGGGACTACTACCCCCACAAGCGCTATGGTCACCGCGTCACAGTCTGTGGGGACCGGCCGTTCTAGGGCGCGTGCGGTGAGGCGTCGAGCGGCAGCGGGACCCAACGCGGTTGCTCAGAGCGGTGAGCGCGTCGGACCCATCGGCGGTGGGCACGGCCGGTCCCTTGCTTGCGCTTTTCGCCATCCCGCACCATGACCCAAGCCGATGCCCGACACCCGCTGTGATCTGGGCCCCCGTGATCTTGGCGTGCGGTTTGGCTATGTTGGCCCCAATCGCTCGTCACGATGGGCAGGCAAGCTCCCATGTTCGCCACTTTCTTCCACGAGCTCAAAGCGGCCAAGGTGCCCGTGACCTTGAAGGAGTACCTGACGCTGATGGAGGCGCTGCAGGCCGACCTCGCCGACCGCAGCGTGGAGCACTTTTACTATCTCTCGAGGGCCGCCCTGGTGAAGGACGAGCGCCACCTCGACAAGTTCGACCGGGTGTTCGGCCACGTCTTCAAGGGCCTCGACTTGATGAGCGAGGCGGTTGAGGCCACCATTCCCGAGGAGTGGCTTCGCTCGCTCGCCCAGCTCTACCTGACCGAGGAGGAGAAGGCCAAGATCGAGGCGCTGGGCGGCTGGGACAAGATCATGGAGGAGCTCAAGAAGCGCCTCGCCGAGCAGAAGGGCCGCCACCAGGGCGGCTCGAAGTGGATCGGCACCGGCGGCACGTCGCCTTACGGCGCTGACGGCTACAACCCCGCCGGCGTACGCATCGGGCAGCGGGCCAACCGCAACCACCGCGCCATCAAGGTGTGGGACAAGCGCGAGTACAAGGACCTCGACGACAAAGTCGAGCTGGGTACGCGCAACATCAAGGTGGCGCTGCGGCGCCTTCGCAAATTCGCACGCCAGGGCACTCCCGACGAGCTCGACCTCGATGGCACCATCAAGGGCACTGCCCACAAGGGCTACCTTGACATCCACATGCGGCCAGAGCGGCGCAATGCCGTGAAGGTCTTGTTGTTCCTTGACGTGGGAGGCTCCATGGACTGGCACATCAAAGAGGCGCAGGAGCTGTTCTCGGCCGCCCGCACCGAGTTCAAGCACCTGGAGTACTTCTACTTCCACAACTGCCTCTACGAGTTCGTATGGAAGGACAACGCGCGCCGCTGGACCGAGCGCACGCCCACCTGGGAGGTGCTGCACAAGTACGCCGCCGACTACAAGGTGGTGTTCGTGGGCGACGCCTCCATGAGCCCCTACGAGATCTCGGTGCCCGGCGGTTCGGCGGAGCACATGAACGAGGAGCCTGGCGCGGCCTGGATGCGGCGGGTGACTGACATCTACCAGCACTGCGTGTGGCTCAACCCTGTGCCCGAGGACCGCTGGGGCTGGACCCCCTCCATCAAGATGATGCGCGACCTCCTGGACGGGCGCATGTACCCGCTCACCCTGGACGGCCTCGACCGGGCCATGCGCGAACTGATGCGGTAGCGAACGGATGGCAGCAGCACCCGACTATTGACGCGGCGACCGTTCTCGGCGCACTTTGGGGTATTCGGGGGGAACGCCGATGGACAGAATCGCTCAAGGCTTCGCGTCCGGGCTCGTGCTGGCTGCCGCCGCCCTTGCGGCCGGCTGCAGCGGCGGCGCGAGCGGCCTGCTCG